>NZ_SSDO01000443.1:0-18555 GCF_004794395.1 Microbacterium sp. K41
GCCAGCTGCGCGGTCGACGCGACCGGCGCGACCTCCGGCACCCATGCGCGATGGGCCTGCTTGGCCGCCTCGCGCACGATCGTCGCCCAGCGCTCGCGACCCTTCGCCGCCTTGGGCCCCTCCCAGCGCGAGATGCTGCGACCCGCCTGCCACGGCACGATCTCGTCCACGCCGAGCTCGCACGCCGCCTGCACCGCGAGCTCGTCACGGTCGCCCTTCGCGAGCGCCTGCACCAGCACGACCCTCGGCGACGGCGACGGCGACACCGCGCGCTCCTGCACGCGCACCTCGACGCGCGACGGCGAGACCTCCTCCGCGACGCCGGTCAGCCACACGCCGCGGCCGTCCCCCACCGTCACGGCCTCGCCGACGCGCAGCCGACGCACCACGGCCGCGTGCTTCGCCTCGGCGCCGGTCAGCGTGACCACGTCGCCGACGGCCGCGCCTCCCGCCGTCTCGACAAGGAAGTGGAGCGCCACGATCAGTGTCCGCGGAACCGGTCGCGCAGCTTCGAGAACAGCCCCTGCTGGAACTGGGCGAGCTGCGGGGCCGGAGCCTTCGCCTTCTTCGCGAAGTCCTCGATGAGCTTGCGCTGCGACGCGTCGAGCTTCGTGGGTGTCACGACCTGCACGCCCACGCGCAGGTCGCCGCGCTGGGTGCCGCGCAGCGGCGTGATGCCGCGGCCCTTGATCGTCAGCACGTCGCCGGACTGCACACCGGGGCGGATCTCCAGGTCGACCTCGCCGTCCAGGCCCTCGATCGACGTGTCGGTGCCGAGGATCGCATCGGTCATCGACACCTCGAGCGTCGCGAGGAGGTCGTCGCCCTCCCGGCTGAACGCGGGGTGCGGGGTGACCGTGACCTCCACGTACAGGTCGCCGTGGGGGCCACCGGCGCGACCGACCTCACCGGAGCCGGGCAGCTGCAGGCGCAGTCCGGTCTCCACGCCGGCGGGGATGTCGAGCGACACGGTGCGCCGCGAGCGCACGCGCCCCTGTCCGCCGCACGTGCCGCACGGATACGGGATGGTGGTGCCGTAGCCCTCGCACGTGCCGCACGGCTGCGAGGTGACGACGTTGCCGAGCAGGCTGCGCACCTGACGCTGCACGTGGCCGGTGCCGCCGCAGATGTCGCACGTGACGGGCGAGGTGCCCTCCTGGCAGCACGAGCCCTGACACGTCTCGCACAGCACCGCGGTGTCGACCTCGATGTCGCGGTGCGCGCCGAACACGACGTCGCCCAGCTCGAGCGTCACGCGCACCAGGGCGTCTTGACCGCGCTCGCGCCGCGACCGGGGCCGGGCTCCGCGGCCACCGCCCTGCGCGGCGCCGAAGAACGTCTCGAAGATGTCGCCGAACCCGCCGAAGCCGCCGAAGTTGCCCGCGGCGCCGTCCCCGCCGCCCATGTCGTAACGGCGTCGCGACTCCTCGTCGCTGAGCACGTCGTAGGCGTGGGTGACGAGCTTGAACCGCTCTGCCGCGTCCTCGCCCGGATTCACGTCCGGGTGGAGCTGCCGCGCCAGTCGGCGGTACGCCTTCTTGATCTCATCCGTGGAAGCGTCCCGGGACACCCCGAGAACCTCATAGTGGTCCGCCACAATCGCCCTTCTGCGTGTTCCGTGGGGCCGCGTCAGCGGCCGGCCTCGTCGTCGTCGAGCATCCGCGACAGGTAGCGGGCCACCGCCCGCGCCGCCGCCAGGTTGCTCGGATAGTCCATGCGCGTCGGCCCCATCACGCCGACGCGCGCCGTTCCGGTCGGTGCCGCGTAGTCGCTCGCGACGATCGACGCCTCGCCGAGACCGAACGGCGCGTTCTCGGTGCCGATGCTGGCCGCCAGGCCGTGCTCGTCGGCCACCATCTCGCTCATCAGCCGCAGCAGCGTCACCTGCTCCTCGATCGCCTCGAGGAGGGGGTGGATGCTGCCGCGGAAGTCGTGCTCGCGGCGGGCGAGGGTCGCCGCGCCCGCCATCACCAGTCGCTCCTGACGGAACCCGCCCAGCTCGTCGACGAGGACGCCGGCGAGAGTGCGCAGCACGCGGTCGCGCGGCGTCTCCTCCGCGGCCAGCAGGGTCTGCAGCCGCTCGGACGCCTCCGCAATCGCCTGTCCCGTGATGAGCGCGGAGAGCCGGGCGCGGAGCACACCGAGATCGGCCTCGTCGATCGCATCCGGCAGCACGGTCATCCGCTGCGAGACGCCGCCGGCATCGGTCACCAGCACGGTCAGGAGACGGTTGGGGGCCAGCGCGACGAGCTCCACGTGCGTGACCCGCGCGCGGGCGAACGACGGATACTGCGCCAGCGCGACCTGACCCGTGAGCTGCGTCAGTACCCGCACCGTGCGCGCCATGAGGTCGTCGAGGTCGGCGGGGTCGGCGAGGAACGACTCGATCGCCGAGCGCTGCGCCGAGGAGAGGGGACGGAGCTGGGCGAGGTGGTTGACGAAGACGCGGTAGCCCTTGTCGGTGGGCACGCGACCGGACGACGTGTGGGGGGCGGTGATGAGCTCCTCGTCTTCGAGCTGCGCCATGTCGTTGCGGATCGTCGCCGCGGACACCCCGAACGAGTGACGGTCGACGATCGATCGGCTGCCCACCGGCTCGTGCGTCTCGACGTAGTCCTGCACGATCGCGCGGAGAACCTGGAGTCCTCGCTCTGTGACCATGGCCCACCCCTTCCCGCTGACGACCGGACGCTGGCACTCTGACACCCTGAGTGCCAATCCTACCGCGTACGACCGGGAGTTCTCCGAACCCGCGCGCCGATCACTCAGTCGGTGAGCTCGCGCACCACCGCGTCGGCGAGGAGGCGTCCGCGCAGGGTGAGCTGCACGCGCCCGCGGATCGCCGCCGCCGCGTCGATCAGGCCGTCCGCGATGAGTCCGGCCACGCGGGGGCGGTTCGCCGCGGGCAGGTCCTCCACCGCGATGCCCTCGCGGATGCGGCTGAGCAGCAGGATGCGCTCGAGCGTCTGGGCCTCCACGTCGGGGCGCTCCCGTCCCGCCGCCGGAGACGCGGACGCCGCGAGCCGCTGCGCGTAGGCGGCCGGATGCTTCACGTTCCACCAGCGCAGTCCCGCCACGTGGCTGTGCGCGCCGGGACCGAAGCCCCACCAGTCGCTCCCCCGCCAGTACGCCAGGTTGTGCCGCGACCGCTGCTCCGGCGTGCGCGCCCAGTTGCTGACCTCGTACCACTCGAAGCCCGCCGCGGCCAGCCGCTCGTCGGCCAGCTCGTACATGTCCGCCTGCAGGTCGTCGTCGGGGGTAGGCACCTCGCCGCGACGGATCTGCCGCGCGAGCTTCGTGCCGTCCTCGATGATCAACGCGTACGCGGAGATGTGGTCCGACTCGAGCTGGAGGGCCGCATCGAGCGACGCCTCCCAGTCGGCGAGTGACTCCCCCGGCGCGCCGTAGATGAGATCGACGCTGACGTCCAGTCCCGCACCCTTGGCCGCGGCCACCGCCGTCCGCACGTTCTCCGGCTGATGCGTGCGATCGAGAGCGGCGAGCACGTGCGGCACCGCCGACTGCATGCCGATCGACAACCGCGTGACGCCGGCCTCCGCGAGGGTGCGCGCCACCTCGGGCGTCACCGTGTCGGGGTTCGCCTCCACCGTCACCTCGGCACCCGGCGCCAGCCCGAACGCCGCGGTCGCCGCGCCGAGCATCCGCGCGAGGTCGCCCGGGGGCAGCAGCGTCGGCGTGCCGCCCCCGAAGAACACCGTGTCCATCGGTCGCAGCGCCCCCGCGGCCTCCAGCACGCCGCGAGCGAGGGCGATCTCGGCGATCAGGGTCGACGCATAGTCCTCCTGCTTCGCGCCGCGCAGCTCGCTCGACGTGTAGGTGTTGAAGTCGCAGTAGCCGCAGCGCACGCGGCAGAACGGCACGTGCAGGTACGCCGAGAACGGGGTGTCGGCAGAGATCGGCAGGTCGTCGGGCAGGCGGCCGTCGGCGGGAGCCGGATCGCCGAGGGGAAGCGGTCCCGCCATCAGACGGGGGTCGCGTACAGCGGGGAGATCGCGCGCAGGTACCGCGCGAACAGCTCGCGGCGGCGCCGCTTCATGAGGGCCGGGATCAGGCGGTAGACGAGCGCGTTGGGCGCGTCGAACGCGCGCACCGTGAACCACACCTCGTCGTTGTCCTCGCGCCAGTCGACGTCGAACGACTCCTCGCCGCTGACGACCGAGCCCCCGATCGTCCCGAGCACGAAGCCGATGCGCCGTGTCTCCTCGGTGACCGAGATCACGCGCAGCTCGGAGTCGGCGCGCATGCCGCCCACCCGACCGCGCAGGTGCAGCGTCATCCCGGCGCCGACGAACGGCATGCCCTCCGCGTCGTAGCGCGGCTCGACATCGCGCTTGCTCGGCGCGATCGGGTTGCCCTCGGCGTCGAAGCTGACCCCGGCGTACGCGGGGCCCGGGGCGGGACGCACGTCTTCCACCGAGAGTCCCGCTGCGCGCTGCGCCGTCCACGACAGCAGGGCCTCGCCCGCCGTCTGGAACCGCTCCTCGCCGCTGCCGATCCGCCAGGACTCCTCCGCCGGGATGCTGCGCTCCGGCGGGTACTGCATCAGGTCGGGGGCGTGGGTCGCACCCACGGCCGCATAGTCCACCGTGTCGTCTCGGAAAGTCCCGCGCCGCATGAGATCCAGCCTACTTCGGGTTCCCTGGGCGAACACCCCCCGCACCACGGGAGCGCCCAGGATCGCCCGGGTTACTTCTTGTCCTTGCCCTCGACGTCGCCGGAGAGCGCCGCGATGAACGCCTCCTGGGGGACCTCGACGCGGCCGACCATCTTCATGCGCTTCTTGCCCTCCTTCTGCTTCTCGAGGAGCTTGCGCTTGCGGGTGATGTCACCGCCGTAGCACTTGGCGAGCACGTCCTTGCGGATCGCGCGGATGGTCTCGCGGGCGATGATGCGCGCACCGATCGCCGCCTGGATCGGCACCTCGAACTGCTGACGAGGGATGAGCTTGCGCAGGCGCTCGGCCATCATCGTGCCGTACGCGTAGGCCTTGTCGCGGTGCACGATCGAGCTGAAGGCGTCGACCTTCTCGCCCTGGAGGAGGATGTCGACCTTCACCAGGTCGGCCTCCTGCTGACCGGAGGGCTCGTAGTCGAGCGAGGCGTACCCCTGCGTCTTGGACTTGAGCTGGTCGAAGAAGTCGAACACGATCTCGCCGAGCGGCATGTTGTAGCGCAGCTCGACGCGCTCCTCCGAGAAGTACTCCATGCCCAGCAGCGTGCCGCGCCGCGACTGGCACAGCTCCATCACGGTGCCGACGTAGTCCTTGGGCAGCAGGATCGCCGCCTTCACCATCGGCTCCGACACCGAGCCGATGCGCCCATCGGGGTACTCGCTCGGGTTCGTGACCGTGACCGTCTCGCCGGTGTCGCTCGTGACGACCTCGTAGATCACGCTCGGCGCCGTGGTGATGAGGTCGAGGCCGAACTCGCGCGCGAGCCGCTCCGTCACGATCTCCAGGTGCAGCAGGCCGAGGAAGCCGCAGCGGAAGCCGAAGCCGAGCGCGACCGAGGTCTCCGGCTCGTACTGCAGCGACGCGTCGGAGAGCTTGAGCTTGTCGAGGGCCTCGCGCAGTTCCGCGTAGTCGCTGCCGTCGATCGGGTAGATGCCCGAGAACACCATCGGCTTCGGGTCGGTGTAACCGGGGAGCGCCTCAGCGGCGGGCTTGCGCGCGTTCGTGATGGTGTCGCCGACCTTCGACTGGCGCACGTCCTTCACGCCGGTGATGAGGTAGCCCACCTCGCCGACGCCGAGGCCCTTCGTGGGCGTCGGCTCGGGGCTGGACACCCCGACCTCGAGAGCCTCGTGGTTGGCGCCGGTCGACATCATCTGGATGCGCTCGCGCGGGGAGAGGCTGCCGTCGACCATGCGCACGTAGGTGACGACGCCGCGGTACGCGTCGTACACGGAGTCGAAGATCATGGCGCGGGCGGGAGCCTCGGCGTCTCCGACCGGCGCGGGGATCTCCCGCACGAGGCGGTCGAGCAGATCCTCGACGCCGACGCCGGTCTTGCCCGAGACGCGCAGCACGTCTTCCGGCTTGCCCCCGATGAGGGAGGCGAGCTCCTTCGCGTACTTCTCCGGGTCGGCCGCCGGGAGGTCGATCTTGTTGAGGACCGGGATGATGTGCAGGTCGTTCTCGAGCGCCAGGTAGAGGTTGGCGAGCGTCTGCGCCTCGATCCCCTGTGCGGCGTCGACCAGGAGGATCGCCCCCTCGCACGCGGCGAGGGAGCGCGACACCTCGTAGGTGAAGTCCACGTGGCCGGGGGTGTCGATCATGTTCAGCGCGAACGTCTCGCCGTCGATCTCCCAGGGCATGCGCACGGCCTGGCTCTTGATGGTGATGCCGCGCTCGCGCTCGATGTCCATGCGGTCGAGGTACTGCGCCCGCATGTCCCGGTCCGACACCACTCCGGTGATCTGGAGCATGCGGTCGGCGAGCGTCGACTTGCCGTGATCGATGTGGGCGATGATGCAGAAATTGCGGATCTGCGCAGCCGGCGTCGCGGCAGGCTGAAGCGGGGTGAGAGCGCGTGGGGACATGTCCCGTCGATTCTACGGTGAGGGGCAGGGGAATCCCCATTCGGGGACATCGGTGATAGTCTCCCGAAGTTGCCCGGGATCAATCCGTGACACCGGATCCCGTAAGCGATACGACTCCGTCACAGACTCCGTGAGGGCTGTCGCGTCGCGCAGAACGGCGGATGGCGCCCGATTCATCCGCCCGGCTCAGCGTTGCGTCGGCGGATCCCGAGCGCGTCTGGAGAAGAGAAAGACAATCCCCCTTGATCAAGTACCTCGCACGCCGCGCCCTCGGCTGGCTGCTCATGATCGTGGTCGCGACGAACCTCACCTACTTCCTCGCGTGGGGGTTCCTCGATCCGCGCAGCAACTACGTGGGCCGTCGTCCTCCGCTCAGTGAAGAGCAGATCAACAACCTCCTCGTGCCCCGCAACCTCAGCGACACCGTGCCGCTCATCGAGCGCTGGTGGAACTGGTTCACCAGCATCCTCCTCCGGTGGGACTGGGGGGTGAGCCCGACCGGCGGCTCCGTCAACGAGCAGGTCGCGTACCGCATGTGGGTCAGCGCGGAGCTCGTGCTCGGCGCGACGATCATCACCACGATCCTCGGCATCGCGCTCGGCGTGTACACGGCCTCCCGCCAGTACAAGCTCGCCGACCGCATCGGCCAGGCCACCAGCATCATCACGCTGAACATCCCGATCGTTGTCGCGGCCTTCGCGATCGTGCTGCTCGCGATCGGCCTCAACAACGCCACCGGCACGCGCATCTTCTATGTGACAGGGAACGCCAGTCAGGGGGTCGAGGGCTTCTTCCCCACCCTGATAGATGTGCTGCAGCATCTGACGCTGCCGACCATAGCCCTGGTGCTCACGGGCTACGCGAGCATCCACTTCCTGCAGCGCTCGCTGCTGCTGGACAACATCAACGCCGACTACGTGCGCACCGCTCGCGCCAAGGGCCTCACCAAGCAGCAGGCCATCCGCAAGCACGCGCTGCGCACCTCGCTGATCCCCGTCGCCACGCAGGTCGCCTTCACGATCCCCGCCATCTTCACCGGTGCGGTCCTGACCGAGACGATCTTCGCGTGGAACGGCATGGGCAAGTACTTCATCGAGACCATCTCGAAGAACGACATCCACGGAACCGTCGCGATCGCGGCCTTCGGCGCGGTCCTCACGGCGATCGGCGCGATCCTCGCCGACATCGCCGTCGTGGTCCTCGACCCGCGTGTGAGAGTGAGCTGACATGAGCACCGACATGCTCGACCCGACCATCCACCCGGACCCCGCGGCCGCCGGCCCCGAGACCACCCGCGTCGCGACGAAGCGCCTGTCGAAGTGGAGCCTGTACTGGCGGCGCTTCTCCCGCAACCGCGGTGCGCTCATCGGCCTGGTGATCTTCGTGCTGCTCGTGCTGTTCGCGATCTTCGGCCCGCTGATCGCGCGCTACGACCACGTGGAGCTCGACTTCCTGAACCTGAGCACCCCGCCGTCCACGGAGCACTGGTTCGGCACCAACAACGCCGGCAACGACCTGTTCGCGCAGGTCGCGGTCGGCCTGCAGCGCTCCCTCATGATCGCGCTCACCGTCTCGATCGGCGTCACGATCGTGTCGGCCCTGGTCGGCACGGCCGCGGCCTACTTCGGCGGCTGGACCGAGCGCATCTCGCTCCTGGTGATCCACTTCATGATGGTGATCCCGAGCTTCCTGATCCTCGCGATGATCTCGAACAAGGCCGGCGGAGACTGGCGCGTGATCGCGCTCATCATGATCTTCGTGATCGGGTGGTACTTCCCCGCCCGCGTCATCTGGACCATGGCCCTGTCGCTGCGCGAGCGCGAGTACGTCAGCGCGGCCCGCTACATGGGCGTGGGCGGCATGAAGATCGTGCTGCGCCACCTGCTGCCGAACATCGGCTCGCTCCTCGTGATCAACTTCACCCTCGGCGTCGTCTCGGCCGTCGTGACCGAGACCGGTCTGTCGTTCCTGGGCTTCGGCGTCAAGATCCCCGACGTGTCGCTCGGCGCGCTGATCGGTGCCGGCTCGAGCTCGCTCACCACGGCCCCGTGGCTGTTCTACTTCCCGGCGGCGGCGCTGACCCTGCTCACGGTGTCGATGGCGTTGATCGCCGACGGCCTGCGCGACGCCCTCGACCCGACCTCGGCTGCAGGAGGCCGCGCATGACCAACGTCCTCTCCGTCCGCGACCTCAAGGTCAGCTTCGCCTCCGAGGCCGGCCGCGTCGACGCCGTGCGCGGCGTCTCGTTCGACCTCGAAGCCGGCAAGACCCTCGGCATCGTCGGCGAGTCCGGCTCCGGCAAGTCCGTCACCTCGCTCGCGATCATGGGGCTCCTCGACGAGAACGCCAAGGTCACCGGCTCGATCATGTACGACGGCAAAGAGCTGATCGGCATGAGCGACAAGCAGCTGTCGGTGATCCGAGGCAACGGCATGTCGATGGTCTTCCAGGACCCGCTGACCTCGCTCACCCCCGTCTACACGGTGGGCGACCAGCTCATCGAGGCCCTCACGGTGCACCGCAGCCTGTCGAAGAAGGATGCGTGGGACCGCTCGGTCGAGCTGTTGAAGCTCGTCGGCATCACCGAGCCGGAGCGGCGCATGAAGTCGTTCCCGCACGAGTTCTCCGGCGGCATGCGCCAGCGCGTGGTGATCGCCATCGCGATGGCGAACAACCCCAAGCTCATCATCTGCGACGAGCCGACCACGGCCCTCGACGTCACGATCCAGGCGCAGATCCTCGATCTGATCGAGAAGGCGCAGGACGAGACCGGCGCCGCGGTGATCATGATCACGCACGACATGGGCGTGGTGGCCCGCACGGCCGACGACGTGCTGGTGATGTACGCGGGCAAGCCCGTGGAGCAGGCGCCCGTGCACGAGCTGTTCCACAAGACGCGCATGCCGTACTCGATCGGCCTGCTGGGCGCGATCCCGCGCGTGGACAAGGGCGACAAGCAGCCGCTCACCCCGATCAAGGGCAACCCGCCGCTGCTGATCGACCTGCCCGACGCGTGCCCCTTCGCCGACCGCTGCCCCATCGTGATGGACGCGTGCCGCGCGAAGGAGCCGGAGCTGCTCCCCGTGGCCACCGGCTCGGGCGACCTGCACCGCGCCGCCTGCATCCGCTCGCACGAGATCGAGGACGGCGGCCTGCTGGGCGGCCTCCCGATCTACCCCGTGCGCGCGGTGCCGGAGAGCGACCTCACGCGGCTCCCGCGCGAGGAGCGCCCGGTCACGCTCGAGGTCAAGAACCTCACGAAGACCTTCCCGCTGCTCAAGGGCGCGTTCCTCAAGCGCAAGGTCGGCGAGGTGCAGGCGATCAAGGGCATCAGCTTCGACGTCCGTGAGGGCGAGACGATGGCCATCGTCGGCGAGTCCGGCTCCGGCAAGACCACGACCCTGCTGCAGATCATGGACATGGTCAAGCAGAGCGAGGGCGACATCGTGATCGCCGGCACCAGCGTCAACGACATCCACAGCCGCAAGGTCGAGCGGGCGCTGCGCCGCGACATCCAGATCGTGTTCCAGGACCCGATGGGCGCCCTCGACCCGCGCATGACGGTCGCCGACATCATCTCCGAGCCGCTGTTCGCGATCGGCACGCCCAAGGAGGAGGCGCACCGTCGCGTGGACGAGCTGATGGACCTCGTCGGCCTGAACCCGGCGCACAGCGACCGCTTCCCCCAGGCGTTCTCCGGCGGTCAGCGGCAGCGCATCGGCATCGCCCGCGCCCTGTCGACGAACCCGAAGATCGTGGTGCTCGATGAGCCGGTCTCGGCGCTCGACGTGTCGATCCAGGCCGGTGTGATCAACCTGCTCGATGAGCTGAAGGTGAAGCTGGGCCTGTCCTACCTGTTCGTCGCGCACGACCTGTCCGTGGTGCGCCACATCGCCGACCGCGTGGCCGTGATGTACCTCGGCGAGTTCGTGGAGCACGGCGACGTGGACGACGTGTTCGACAACCCGCAGCACCCGTACACGCAGGCGCTGCTGTCGGCCATCCCCGTCCCCGACCCGGATGTGGAGCGCACCCGCCAGCGCGTCGTGTTCGACGCGGCGACCATGTCGACCAAGCCGGCGACGGTCTGATCGCCGCGGTCGCGGGGTTGCTGGTCACCGTCCGATAACGGTTAGGCGCGATTCACTCCGGGGCGGTATGCCGGTCGCGACCGCGAACTATTCTTCCCTTTATGAAACGCCGAAAGGCGAAAGGAGCACCATGAAGAACAAGAAGTTGCTGGGGGCGATCGCGATCAGCGGCGCCCTGGCACTCGCCCTCGCGGGTTGCGCGAGCGGGTCCGGAAACACCGGTGGCGGGGACAACGGCGGCGACAAGGTCGAGACCAAGTCCGCCGACTACAACCCCCAGGACCGCAGCAACCTGCAGGAGGGTGGCGAGGTCAACTTCCCGATCAACGAGATCCCCGAGCAGCTGAACGCCTTCAACGGCGACGGCAGCGCGGACACCGTGCGTCTGTGGTCGTGGTACATGCCGCAGATCCTGCTCGTCTCGCCGGAGGGCGAGGTCACGAAGAACGACGCGTACCTCGACGCCTACGACATCGGCGAGAAGGACGGCAACACCACCATCACGTTCACGTTCACGGACGAGGCCCACTTCAACGACGGCACGGACATGGACTGGACGGCCATCGACGCGACGTGGAAGGCCAACCGCTCCTACGACGAGGGCTTCACCCCCAACGCGACCGACGGCTACAAGCAGATCAAGAGCGTCGAGCAGGGCGACTCCGCCAAGACCGCGGTCGTCACCTTCGACGGCATCTACGCCTGGCCGTCCATGGCGTTCCTGACCGGTGGCGTGCTGCACCCGGCCGTCGCCGACCCGACCGTCTTCAACGAGGGCTTCATCGGCAACATGCACCCCGAGTGGGGCGCCGGACCGTACACGGTCGACACGTTCGACCCGAACGGCGGCTTCGTCTCGTTCAAGCCGAACCCCGAGTGGTGGGGCAACGCACCGCTGCTCGACTCGGTGACCTTCACGGCGATGGAGCCGGACGCCGCGATCAACGCCTTCAAGAACGGCGAGATCGACATGGTGGGCGCCAACACCAACGACCGTCTGAAGCAGCTGCAGGACGTCGACGACACCACGGTGCGTCGCGCGCAGCAGACCGCGAAGACGATCATCATGGTCGACGCCGACAAGCCGCAGTTCGAGGACATCGACGTGCGCAAGGCCTTCTTCATGGGCATCAACATCGACCAGCAGAAGCAGATCGCGTGGAACGGCCTCGGTTACGAGGAGCCGGCCGCCGGTTCGCTGAACATGTATGCGTTCCAGGACGGCTACTCCGACTCGTTCGCGACCGCCGGTCTGAAGAACGATGTCGACGCCGCCAAGAAGCTGCTCGACGACGCCGGCTGGACCGAGGGCGACGACGGCATCCGCGAGAAGGACGGCGAGAAGCTGTCCATCACCTACCCGGTGTTCGGTGAGGACCCCACGCTCGAGGCCCTCGCGAAGTCGCTCCAGGCGCAGCAGAAGGAGATCGGCATCGACGTGCAGATCGACGTCCGCCCCTCGGCCGACTTCTCGAACGACCTGACGTCGAAGAACTGGGACGCGGTGTCGCTCCGCTTCACCGACTCCGACCCGTTCGGTCCGGCTTGGTTCTGCCAGCTCTACTGCTCGGACAGCCAGCTGAACCTGTCGGGCACCGGCACGGCCGAGATCGACAAGCAGATCGCCGACGAGGTCGAGTCGCAGAAGGACGCGGAGTCCTGGACCGCCGCCTCCATGGAGCTCGAGCCGAAGATCATCGAGCAGACGTGGGGCGTCATCCCGCTCTACAACGGCCCGTCGATCTACGTGGTCAAGAACGGCCTGGCGAACCTCACGCCGGAGCCCTACGTGGGCCTCGACCTGTTCGGCGTCACGCCGGTCGAGAACGTCGGCTGGGAGAAGTAACACCCTCTGACACATCTCGTGTCGACGCGGGGTCGGTGGTTCGCCACCGGCCCCGCTTCTTTATGCTGAAGAAGTGAGCGTCCAGACCGTCCTCGTGCACGGCATCCGCACCTCGGCGACCATGTGGCGCTCCCAGGTGGCGTACCTGGAGGAGCACGGGCACCCCGTGACCGCGCTCGATCTTCCGGGCCACGGCTCCCGCATGGCGGAGGACTTCACGCTGCACGAGGCCCTCCACACGATCGATGCCGCCGTGCGCGCCGCCGCCGAGCGCGGACCCGTGCTCCTGGTCGGGCATTCGATGGGCGGACTGCTCTCCCTCGCCTACACCGGGGGCGCCGAGCGTCCTCCGGTCGCCGGGCTCGTCGCGGCCGCCTGCACCTCGCTCCCGCAGGGTGCAGGGCTCCGCGCGTACCGACTGTTCGCGCGGGCCGTCGACTCGCTCCCCGACCGCGGCCTGTGGCTCACCCGGCAGATGCTCGCCGCCACGATCCCCGCCGAGAACCGCGCCGACTTCCAGGCCGGTGGCTACGCGCTCGACATGCAGGACACCGCGCTGCGCAGCCTGGCCGCGCTGGACGTGGCCGCCGCCGTCCCGCGCATCGACGTGCCCCTGTGGTTCGTGAACGGGCAGTATGACCAGCTGCGCCTGAACGAACCGCTGTTCCGCCGGCTCGCACCGCACGCGGAGCTCATCGTGGTCCCCCGCACCACGCACCTGGTCACGGCCATGCGACCCCGGGTGTTCAACGCGGTGCTGGCCCTCGCGATCGCCACCGTCGAGGCGCAGGCCGAGGACTCATGAGCGGGCGGGCTGCCGTGCGAACGCCGTGAGCAGGCCCCCCACGAGCGACAGCACCGCAGCGGCGAAGAAGACGAGCCAGAAGCCGCCGACCAGCGCCACCAGCCCCGCCCCGAGCACCGGGCCGATCAGCTGACCGAGCGCCGCGGTGACGTTCACGATGCCGAGGTCGCGGGCGTGGTCCTGCTCGTCCGGCAGCAGGTCGGCCGCGAACGCGAGTCCCACCGTGGAGAAGGCGCCGTAGCCGAGCCCCATGAGCGCCGCGGCGACCATGGTCATCTCGAACGTGGGCACCAGCACGATCGCCACTCCGGACGCCGCCTGCACCACGGTCGCGGCGACCGTGAGCGTGCGGCGCCGCCCCGTCCGGTCGGATACGAGGCCGGTGACCACCGAGGCCAGCACCACGAACACCGTGTAGACGACGATCAGCAGCAGCAGGTTGTCCTGGGCGGTCGTGTTCTCCTGCCCCAGCCCGTGCAGCAGGAAGAACAGGAACAGGGCGGTGCCGAGCGCGTTGCCGACGTTGGTCGCCAGCCGACCGGACAGCATCCAGGCGAAGTCTCGGTCGCGCAGCGAGGCCAGCCGGGGGCGTCCGGCATCCCGGGGACGCAGCGCCTCGGTCGTCGGCGGGTCGGGCAGCAGGAGCGCGGCCACCGACCCCGCGATCGCGATCACCGCGGCCAGGAGCAGGTAGCCCGACACGATGTCGAGTCCGAGGAGCACGACCAGCCCGACGCCGAGCACGATCCCGACCGCCTGGGCGGAGCCGACGGCGGCGGAGGCGGCCCCCCGCTGCGTGGTCGGAAGCTGATCCGCGATCAGGGCGGTGAAGGCGGCCGACGACACCGCGACGCCGATCGAGACACCCACCCACCCGGCACCGACCGCCCAGGGTCCGGTCGCGAACCCGGTCAGCACCAGGCACAGGGCTGTGAGCCAGACGCCACCCAGCGCCCACGGGCGTCGGCGGTGCCGTCCGGCGCGCGCCCGATCCGACAGGGCACCGGCGGCCGGACCGGCGACGATGCCCGCCAGTCCGCCCACCCCGAGCACGAGGCCGGAGGACACGACCCCGCGGATCCAGTCGTCCTCCGGGGTATCGAGCTGCAGCGGGAGGAGCAGCTGCACCGGGGTGAGCTGCACGGTCCAGATCGCCAGCCACGCCAGCGTGAACAGCGACATCCACCGCGCGCCGGCCCGGACGCGGTGCGTCGCCGGAGCCGCGGTCATCGCCGCGCCGCCGACGTCGTGGCACCGGTGCGGACGGAGGCGATCAGGTCGCGGTACCAGTCGTACGAGGCCTTCGGGGTGCACTCCCCCGTGGCGAAATCGACGTGCACCAGTCCGAAGCGCTGGGTGTAGCCGTCGGCCCACTCCCAGTTGTCCAGCAGCGACCACACCGTGTACTCCTCGACCGGCACTCCGGCGTCGATGGCCTCGGCGACCGCGGCGATGTGCCCCGACAGGTAGGAGATCCGGTCGGCGTCGTCCACGCGGGCCGCCGTGT
Source organism: Microbacterium sp. K41 (assembly GCF_004794395.1). Lineage (NCBI taxonomy): Bacteria > Bacillati > Actinomycetota > Actinomycetes > Micrococcales > Microbacteriaceae > Microbacterium > Microbacterium sp. K41. The sequence continues at coordinate 14,811 of NZ_SSDO01000443.1, forward strand.
CGGGCTCGGGGAAGGAGGCACCGTTCTCACCGATGATCACGGGCGGCAGCTGCGGGTGCCGGGCGTGCAGGTCGACCAGCAGGTCGCGCAGGGCGGACGGCATGATCGGCCACTCCTGTCCGAAACCCGTCACCGGCACACCGGGGGTCGGCACGATGTCGAACGGGATGGGTCCTCCGGCGGTGGATGCCGTCACGGTCGTGGGGTTGTAGAAGTTGACGCCGTAGAAGTCGATCGAGCCGCCGATCGCGGTCAGGTCGCCCTCCTCGACGGGCAGCGGCGGCAGCCCGAGCGCCTCGAGGTCGGGGTACGCGCCGTCGAGCAGCGGGGTGCTGAAGATCCGGTTGTGCAGAAGGTCGTAGACGAACGCCGCCTCGTGGTCCTCAGGCGCATCGTGCAGCGGGAGGACCCAGGTGTGGTTGTTGACCAGTCCCACCGCCGTAGCCCCCCGCGTGCGCAGCGCCGCCGCGGCCCGCGCGTGTGCCAGCAGCTGGTGGTGCGCGGTGGGCAGCGCGTCGAACAGCAGCTGCTTACCCGGCGCGAGGGCACCCACGGCATAGCCCTGGAGCGTCGTCATCGCCGGCTCGTTGAGGGTGTACCAGTGCGCGACGCGGTCGCCCAGGCGGTCGGCCACGATCGCCGCATACTCGCCGGATCGCTCGGCGGTGTCGCGCGCGAGCCACCCGCCCGTCTCCTCCACGGTGCTCGGCATCTCCCAGTGGAACAGCGTGGGGAACGGCGTGACGCCGCGCTCCAGCAGCAGATCGACGAACCGGGAGTAGTGGTCGAGGGCTGCGGTGTTCCCGCGCCCACGTCCGTCGGGCTGCACCCGCGCCCACGGGATCGAGAAGCGGTAGCGGTCGAGGCCGAGGGCGGAGGCGAGGTCGGCGTCACGCTCGGGATGGCGGTAGCTGTCGCAGGCGGGGTCGGCGGTGGAGCCGTCGACGATCGCGCCGGGAGCTTCGAGGTAGTCGTCCCAGATCGAGCGCCCTCCCCCGTCGGCGGAGCGCGAGCCCTCGATCTGGAGCGCCGAGGTCGCCGCAGACCAGCGGAGCCGGCCGAGCGCGGGGGAAGGAACGGAGGCGGGGGTCATGGGGCTCCTTGACGTCGTTGTCGGGTCAGGATGATTCTGCACCCGGTACCACTCCGAGCGCGACGCAGTTTCGCGGACGCGGCCTCGTTTCGCGCGATGCATCCGGGACTGGTAGAGTTGACTCTTGGCTTGCGTGTGGGTTCTTCCCTCACGACCGCCGTGCAGCAGCCCTCTTCTGCTGCCGGCACTCCGAACAACTCCTGTACAGAAAGCGTCCACACGTGGCAAACATCAAGTCGCAGATCAAGCGCAACAAGACCAACGAGAAGGCTCACGAGCGCAACAAGGCCGTGAAGAGCGAGCTGAAGACTCTCGTCCGCCAGACCCGCGAGGCCGTCGCCGCCGGCGACAAGGCCGCCGCCGAGAAGGTCCTGAAGAAGGCCACGGTCAAGCTCGACAAGGCCGTCAGCAAGGGCGTGCTCCACAAGAACCAGGCGGCCAACCGCAAGTCGGCCATCGCCAAGAAGGTCGCCGCTCTCTGAGCATCTGATCATCCGGAAGGCCCGTCTCCTCGCGAGACGGGCCTTCTGTCGTTCCCGGAACGCGTGAGGTCGACACGGGACAAGCGAGGGGCCGGGAACATGCCTCCATCGCGGAGGCGGCGCGCAGCGGCACACGCTCGCGCCGGGACTGCGCGCCGGCGACGCGCTCTTCACGGGTGGCGGGCCGCTGCCAGGCTGCGGGCGCCGCGCGCTCAGCCGCCGAAGGGCTCCCGCGTGGCGATGACCGTGACCATGCGCTCGAGCGCAAAGATCGGGTCGCGGGCGGCCCCCTTCACCTCGGCGTCGGCGCGGGCGGTGGCCTGGATCGCCATCCCGAGCGACCGCTCGTTCCAGCCCGCGAGGTCGCGGCGGGCGCGGTCGACCTGCCAGTCCTTCATCCCGAGGCGCTGCGCGAGCTGACGGCTCGGCTCCCGATTCCCGGCGACCCGCGCCATCGTGCGCAGCTTCATGGCGAACGCCGCGACCATGGGCACCGGATCCGCTCCGGAGGCCAGGGCGTGCCGCAGCGACACCAGGGCCTCGCCGTAGCGCCCGGCGATCGCCGTGTCGGCGACGACGAACGCCGACACCTCGACGCGGCCGCCGTAGTACTTGGTGACGACCTCTTCCGTGACGTCGCCCTCGACGTCGCCGATCAGCTGCTGGCAGGCGGCGGCGAGCTCGGTGAGGTCATCGGCGAACGCGGAGACCAGGGCTCGCAGGGCCGGGGGCGCGATGCGCTTCTTGGCGGCCGCGAACTCCCCCGCCGCGAAGTCGACCCTGTCGCCGTCTCGCTTGATCGCCGGGCAGGGGATCTCGATGCCCCCGCCCGTACCGGCACGCAGGGCGTCGAGCAGCTTCTTGCCACGAACGCTCGCGCCCGTGTGACGGAGCACGACCGTAGCGCCCTCCTGCGGTTGCTCGAGATAGGACACGGCCTCCTGCAGGAACGCGTCGGAGCACTTCTCGACGCCGGAGACCCGCACCAGGCGCGGCTCACCGAACAGGGAGGGCGACGTGAGGGCCAGGAGCGTGCCCGGGGCGTAGTCGTCGGCGCGGACGTCGCTGACCTCGAGGGCCGGATCCTCGGCGCGCAGATAGTCGCGGACACCGGCGATCGCACGCTCGGCGCAGACCTCTTCCGGACCGGAGACGAGCACGATCGGGGCGGGACGGGGCTCGCGCCACGACACCGGCGGGATCTTCGCGGGCTTCGCGCCACCGCGGGCGGGAGGACGGGACGCTGCCATGACCCCAGCCTACCGGCGGCGTCCGACACCGCGATCGGACGAGCGCTGCCGCTGGTTCGGCGCAGACCTGCACGATGTCCCGCTGCCGCGGCGACGACCTCGACGCGCGGGAGTCGTCTCGCTCCACATCGCCAGAGCGCCGTGACGCAGCCCGAGCAGGATGCGTCCGCGCTCGTCGGTCCGATACACCTGGGCCCCCAGCGCGCCCAGCAGGTCGAGCGTCTCGCGGCGCGGGTGCCCGTAGTCGTTGTCGGCGCCCACGCTGATGAGCGCGACCACGGGTGACAGCGCCTGGTACAGCCCGGGGTCCTGATCGGCGCTGCCATGGTGGGCGACCTTCACCACCGCGTACGGGCCGAGGCGCTCCGAACGCTGGAGCAGCCGCTGCGCAGGGGCCGACAGATCGGCGAGGAAGAGCGAGCGAGGCACCCCTCCCCCGCTGAACTCCATCACGACGCCGAGGTCGTTGCCCGCGGGGAACGCCGTCATATCGCGAACGGGCCACCGCACGCGCCAGGTCGCCCCGCCCAGGGTTCCCCTGAGCCCCGCGGACGCCTGCTCGACCTGTGCTCCCCCGGCCGCGAGCGAGGCGAGGGTCCGCTCGTCGTCCGCGTCGGCGGTCGGCCCGTGCAGCACCGCGGACACCCGGCCCCGCACGGCCTCGACGCCGCCCGCATGGTCCAGGTCGAAGTGGGTGAGCACGAGCAGGTCGAGTCGGTCGATGCCGAGCGAGCGCAGGCAGTCGCGAAGAGGTTCCGGCGCCGGACCGGTGTCGATCAGAGCCACGGCGCCCTCGGATCGGACGAGCAGCGCGTCGCCCTGACCCACGTCGCACGCGGCGATCGACCAGGCGTCCGGGGTCGCGGCCGTCGCGAGGGGCCCGCCGAGAAGGGCCTGCGCCCCGGCGAGGGAGCCGGCGA
>NZ_SSDO01000444.1:0-9572 GCF_004794395.1 Microbacterium sp. K41
CGGCGGACACGCCGGGCGTCGTCGCGCCGGGCAGCGCGGACGCGGGCGCGGACGCAGAGGTGAGAGCCACCGCGGCGGCGGGGAGCGATCCGTCGCTCACCGGCGGAATTCCGGGCTGGAGGCCGTCGATCACGGGCGGCACGGTCTCGTCAACGGTGCCGCCGATCACGCCGGTCACGTCATCGACCACGCCCACCACCTCGGTCACGAGGTCGGACGCGCCGGAGTCGACGACGATCCCGCCGACGATCGGAAGGCGGCCGACGGCGTCGAGGATCGGTGCGGTCACGCGCGAGATGGGCGAGTCCGCGAGGAGGTCGGTGGTGGTGTCGATCACCGACGAGGTCGCGTCCGTCACCGTGCCGAGCACGGGCGCCGCGACCGACCCCACGACCGGGACGCTCTCGACCGTCTCCGTGACCGTCTCGACGACGGCGGGCGCGGCCTGCACGGGGGCGACCGCCTGCGAGACGACGGGGGCGACCACCTGCGTCACCACCGGGGTGACCACCTGCGTGACGACGGGCGCGGCCACCTGGGTCACGACCGGGGCGACGACCTCGTTCACGACGGGTGCCGTCACGGCGGTCACCGTCTGCGTGACCGCGGTGGTCAGGGAGTCGAGCGGGCCGGGCTTCTGCTCGTCCGCGTGAGCGGATCCGCCACCGGTGAGCACCGTAAGTGCGGCCCACGCGAGCGCGCCGAGGCCACCCCAGAGAACGACGGCGGGTACGCCGCGTCGGGTCGCTCGAGCGCTCACGTCGTCCTCCCCCTCTGAAGGCAACGCCATATCGATACGGGTGTGTCGATGGGGAGCAGAATACTCGCGGGGTCCCACCCTGTCCAGGCCCATTTACAACCGCGACGGGTGGTGTCAGATCGTGACGCGCCCGGCGGATTTCCGGCTTGACTTTCCCCAAGTTCTACACATGTCGCTCCGGCAGGGGAAACCTTCAACGCGCGATTTAAGCTCGTTTCCATCCACAGGGTGGGGAAACGAGAAATCCCAGGTCAAGCATCATAAAAAAGTTCTTCTTCACCACACTCCACCGGGTTATCCACACCCGTTCTGCACAGACACTCCGCGTTTCTCCGCACGCTCTCCACATGGTTATCCACAGGCTGTGTTGCACCGTGTGGAGACCGCTCATAGCGTGGTCGAGCGACCGAATGTCGGGGGCCCCTGTTTGTCTGGAAACGGCCGCCGCGCGGGCGTGGAACCACCGACGACCACTCGTCATCCGCTGTCGGAGTTCCGCATCGGAACCGTCGCATCGAAGGGAACACTGTGTCGATCGCCGACATCTCGGAGGAGCGCCTGGGAGGGCAGCGTCCGCCCGAGCGCACCCCGCCGCACGACCTCCTCGCCGAGCAGAGCGCCCTGGGCGGCATGCTGCTGTCGAAGGACGCGGTGGCCGACGTGATCGAGACCCTCAAGGGCGCCGACTTCTACATCCCGAAGCACGAGCTGATCTTCGAGGCGATCCTGTCGCTCTACTCGCACGGCGAGCCGACCGACGTGGTCGCCGTCACCGACGAGCTCATCAAGACGGGCGAGCTGAGCAAGGCCGGCGGTGCCGACTACCTGCACACGCTCACCTCGATCGTGCCGACCGCGGCGAACGCCGGCTACTACGCGGGCATCGTGTCGGAGCGGGCCATCCTCCGCCGGCTGGTCGACGCGGGCACCCGCATCGTGCAGCTCGGCTACGACGGCCAGGGCGACGCGACCGACATCGTCAACAACGCGCAGGCCGAGATCTACTCCGTCACCGGTTCGGAGACCGCCGAGGACTACGTGCCGCTGACGGTCGCGGTCGACGCGGCGGTCGAGGAGATCGAGGCGGCGAACGGCCGCGACGGCTCCATGACGGGCATCCCGACCGGGTTCCGTGAGCTCGACGAGCTGACCAACGGCCTGCACGGCGGCCAGATGATCGTCGTCGCCGCCCGACCGGCCATGGGAAAGTCGACGCTCGCGCTCGACTTCGCGCGCGCCGCCTCCATCGGCCACGACTTCCCTTCCATCTTCTTCTCGCTCGAGATGGGCAAGAGCGAGATCGCGATGCGTCTGCTCAGCGCCGAGGGAGCCATCCCGCTGCAGAACATGCGCAAGGGAACGCTCGACCCGCGCGACTGGACCACGGTCGCCGCGACCCGCGGCCGCATCAACGACGCGCCCCTCTACATCGACGACAGCCCGAACATGACGCTCGTCGAGATCCGCGCCAAGTGCCGGCGGCTCAAGCAGCGTGCCGGGCTGCGCATGGTCATCATCGACTACCTGCAGCTGATGACCTCGGGCAAGCGCGTCGAGTCCCGTCAGCAGGAGGTCTCGGAGTTCTCGCGAAGCCTCAAGCTCATCGCCAAGGAACTGCAGGTGCCGGTGATCGCGCTGTCGCAGCTGAACCGTGGTCCCGAGCAGCGGCAGGACAAGAAGCCCGCCATCAGCGACCTGCGTGAGTCGGGCTCGATCGAGCAGGACGCCGACATGGTGATCCTGCTGCACCGCGACTCCGTGTACGACAAGGACGTGCGTCCGGGCGAGGCCGACCTGATCGTGGCCAAGCACCGTAACGGCCCGACGGCCACCATCACGGTTGCGTTCCAGGGCCACTACTCCCGCTTCGCCGACATGGCCCCCGGCGGCGACTTCAACTGATCTGCGCACGGACCGCCGGTCGCCCGGGCCCGTCGCGCTGGCGCGGGCGGGCGCATCCTGACAAGCTGACGGGATGAACCGCACCCGCGCCATCGTCGCCGTCGTCGCGGGGGTGGCGGTCGCCGGTGTCGCGGCCCTCGCCGTCCCGGCTGTCGTCTCCGCCGTCTCCGCGCCGTCCGAGACGTTCACGCACGCGCCGGCACCGGCCCCCGCCGCGGTCGACGAGTCGGAGTCCGCGCCGGGCGAGGGCGACCTGGTCGATCTCGGCGACGGCGTCTCCGTGCCCGCGGGCGGTCCGGGGGAGTGCACCACGAACTCGCTGATCAACATCGTCGCCCAGGACGGAGGGGCGCCGCATGCGAAGCTGCTCGGCGACCTCGTCGAGATGGGGGCGTCCGACCTCGCGAACGGCACCCCCGTGCTCGGCGACGACGGCACGGTCGTCGCCTACGAGGTCGCCCCGGGCGACAGCCTGATCGCGATCGGTCAGCGGTTCTGCATCGACTACGTCACCGTCTCGATGTACAACCACGTCGACGGCATGACCGTGCACCCGGGCGACGTGCTGATCCTCCGACCCGACCCCGCCCTCCCGTGGATCGACCAGTACGGGCCGTTCCAGGCGGAGGCCGGCACCTCCACCATCCCCTACGCCAACGCGTTCATCGAGTTCTCGAACGCGATCGCCGCGGGCGACCTGGGCGCGGCGCGCGTCGTGTGGCAGCGCCTCGGCCCCGATGTCTCGCCGGAAGGGCAGGCCGTGGTCACGCAGGCCCTCGCCGACGAGGACTGGGACGTGCTGCACCAGCTCTTCCCCTGATCCCGCGCCACATGCCCTTGTGGCTCCCGCCCCGGCGGGTGTAAGACGGAGCCAGTCGAAGTGGACTGGGGTTCGACATGGGGACGTGGACGCGCGCACGGCGTCGTGCGCTGGCGGTGGTCGGAGCGACCGTGATGCTGGTCGGCGCGCTCGTGCCCGCCGTCGCCTCCGCCGCCGACGAGACCTTCACGATCGTGGTGCTGCCCGACACGCAGGGCTACACCGTGTCGAGCACGTACGAGCAGACGATGGCCGCGCAGACGCAGTGGATCGTCGACTCCCGCGCGCAGCTCAACACGAAGTTCGTGATCCAGGTGGGCGACCTCGTCGAGTCGTGGCCGAACGTGAACCACTGGGAGCGCGCGAGCCGGTACATGAAGACGCTCGACGACGCGGGCGTGCCGAACTCGGTGCTGCCGGGCAACCACGACCTCGACATCACGACCGGCGAGTCGAGCACGTACGACACCTACTTCCCGCCGAGCCGGTACTCCGCCGCCTCGTGGAACAGCCCGACGGTGTCGTACGGCGGATACCTGGGGCAGAACCAGTTCGGGCCCGACGGCATCGACCGCAAGAACAAGGACAGCTACAGCCTGCTCACGGTCGGCGACACGAAGCTGCTGCTGCTGAGCCTCGAATTCGAGTCGCCCGCCTACACCCTCGCGTGGGCCCAGCGCGTGCTCGACGCCCACCCCGACCGCAAGGTCATCCTCGCCACGCACGGCTTCATCAACACGGGGGGCACGCGCGCCACGCACGTCATCCGCACCGACGTCACCCCGGTGTCCGCGGTGACGCTGTGGAACGACTTCGTGTCGCAGAACTGCTCCATCTTCCTTGTCGTCAACGGCCACTGGCACGACGGCGACATCGGCGAGGCGCGGCGCACCGACCCGAACTCCTGCGGCACGCCCGTGCACCAGATCCTGTCGAACTACCAGAGCCGCGCGAACGGGGGCAACGGCTGGCTGCGGTACTACACGTTCGATCCCGCCGCGGGCACGGTCGACGCCTTCACCTATTCGCCGACCCTCCAGCAGTACGAGACCGACGCCGGGAGCCGCTTCACCCTCCCGGTCGACCTGGAACCCGGCACGGACGAGGTGCTGCTCGCGGGCGGGTCGACGTGGAAGTGGCGCAACTCGACGCAGGCGTGGCCGACCGGGTGGACGACCCTCGGCTTCGATGATTCCGGGTGGGGTTCGGGGAGGGCCCCACTCGGATGGGGCACCGGTGCCGTCACCTCGATCGACCTCGGGCCGCCGAGCACCAACCGCGCCCGCGCGATGCTCTTCCGCACCACCGTGACCCTCGCCGACATCGACGAGCTCAGTGGCGTGACCGTGAGCACCCGGGCCGACGACGGGGTGGCGGTGTGGGTCAACGGCACGCTGCTGGGCACCTCGCACCTGCAGTCGACCGCGCCGACCAGCGCGACCTATGCCGACGCGGTGCGCTCGACGAGTGTCGCGACCGCCGACCCCGCCGTGTTCGCGGTGCCGTCCGGACTGCTGCGCGAGGGGGCGAACGTGATCGCCGCCTCGGCCCACGTGAACTACCGCGGCACGCCGGACAGCACGTTCGACCTGGTGATGACCGCACGCCGCACGACCGTCGACCCCCCGCAGGACCCTCCGGGCGCCCCCGCGGCCACCGCGACCGCCACGTCTCCCACGAGCGTGGACATCGCGTGGTCGCCGGGCCCCGGAGGTGCGGTGAGCGGTGTGGAGGTGTCGCGCCCTGGCATGACGACGCTCACGGGGACAGGGGCGACGGGGGTGGTGACGGACGCGGCGGCACCGGCGGGGAGTGCGGTGTCGTACGCGGTGGTCGCGATCGGGCCGGACGGTGCGCGGTCCGCCGCGACCACGGTCTCCGTCACCACACCTCCCGCGGCGACGCCCGTGCCGGTCACGCTCGTGCGCAGCGACGCCGCCTGGCGCTTCCGCTACGCGGCCGGAGCCTGGCCGACCGGATGGACGGGCGTCGCGTTCGACGACACGGCGTGGGGGCAGGGCGCCGCACCGCTGGGCTTCGGCAGCGGCATCACGACGGTCGTCGACGTGCCACCCCCCACCACGCAGCGCCCCATCAGCATGCTGTTCCGCACGTCGTTCACGGTCACCGACCCCGCGAAGCTCTCCGAGCTGGTGCTCACGGCGCGCGCGGACGACGGGGCGGTGGTGACGGTCAACGGCGTCGAGGTCGGCCGGCTCCGCATGCCGACGACGACCGTCACCTCGACCACGTACGCCACCGCGGCGCCGAACACGGCCGCCGCGGTCGCCTCACCGCTCGTGATCCCGATCCCCGCGTCGTCGCTGCGCGCCGGCGTCAATGTGATCGCCGTGTCGACGCACCTGAACTACCGCTCGACTCCCGGCGTCTCGTTCGTCGCGACGCTGGAGGGCAAGACCCTTCCCTGAGCCGCGTGCTCGCGCAGGGCGAGGTGCACGCGACAGGAATGCGCGTCGGTGAACGGCAGCACGCGATCGATCACGACCGGTCCGCCCGCGCGCTCCAGCAGTGAGCGCAGCAGCTCCTCGTGCACGCGGCAGGCGACCGGTCCGTCGTCGGCGAGCAGGGCGTGGAAGCGGCACGGTGCGAGCTCGATCGTCAGCGCCTCCTCGTCGACCTCGGGCTCCAGCCCCACCTCGTCCAGGTGGTGGTAGAGCGCGTCGAGCTGGTGCGTCGCGTCGGTCGGCAGGGTGGACTCGGTCGCCGGGAGCACCGCGCGCATGAGATCGCCGTGCCGGATCGCCTCACGCAGATGCCGCTCCGCGACCTCGTTGCGATCGGTCGCTGTCACCACCGCGAAGCGCAGCCGGGGTCGTCCACGGCGGCCGGTGTGCTCGACCTCGGAGCGCACGTGCCCCTCCTTCTCGAGGATCCGGAGGTGATCGCGGAGGGTGTTGACGTGCAGGCCGGTGATGGCGGACAACTCGGCGAGACCGATCCCCGGGGTGTCGAGCAGGGCGTCGAGGACCCGTAGGCGACTCGACTGGGCAAGACCGCGGTAGGCGTCGATAGGACGTGGCATGTTACCTATTATCCGCGCAGGTCGGAGAACGGACGAATTGCACGGCCCGCGTCTGCGCAGGCTCCCGGCCGCCTGGGTAGCGTGGGGCCATGACCGGCGGACGTCTGACCACAGCACTGCGACTGCTGCTGCCCGCGTTCCTGCTCGGCGCGATGGTCGCCATCTCGTTCCTCGAGGCGCCGCTCAAGTTCCTGGCGCCGGGCGTGACCATCCCGATCGGACTCGGCATCGGGCGCCTGGTCTTCACCGCGCTCAACGTGCTCGCGGGTGTCGTGCTCCTCGTGCTGACGGTCGTCACGGTGCGGGCGCGCGCCGGGCGCACCGTCGGGGTGCTGCTCACCGCGATCTGGGTCGTGTTCGCCGTCGAGGTCGCGGTGATCCGCCCCGTGCTCAACCGCCGCAGTGATCTGGTGATCGCGGGGTCTGCCGCTCCCGGGACCGACGGGGCGCACTATGCCTACATCGCGGCCGACACGGTCCTGGTCGTGCTGCTCGTGGCGCTCACGATCGTCACCGTGCGCTCGGTGCTGCCCGATCCTGCGGCGACGCCGGCTCCAGGAGCGTCCGTGCGCAGTCCCGGGCCACGAGGAACGGGCCGTTGAACGTCCCCATCCCGACCGTGACGATCGCCCCTTCGTAGAGCAGCATCATCGCCTCGGCACGCCGGTCCGGATGGCCGAAGCCCGCCTCGGCGAGCAGCTCGTGGAACACCGACAGCAGCCACGTCTTCTGCCGCGACGCCTCGGCGAGCACGAGGCGCTCGTCGTCTCCGCCGTCGATCTCCGCGCGGGCGTTGATCGCGCTGCACCCCTTGGGGCTGTTCTCGTCGGACCAGGTGATGGCGGCATCGAACACGGCGAGCACGCGGTCGACGCCCGGCTCCGGCACGCGGGCGAGGTGCGCGGCGACGTGATCGCGCCAGCGGGCGTCTCGGTGCTGGAGGTAGGAGACGACGAGCGCCTCCTTCGAGCCGAACCGGTCGTACAGCGTCTTCTTCGTCACTCCGGCGGCCGCCGCGATGGTGTCGACGCCGACGGTGTGGATCCCCCGTTCGTAGAACAGCCGGGACGCGGCGTCGAGCACGCGCTGTGCTCCCGGGGTCAGGGGAACGAGCTGCGGGGTCTCCTGGGGCATGACACGAGTATACCGCCCTGTATAGTCAGGATCATGAGTAAACAGATCGGTATACTTCACGGGGCGTTGACCGTCGCCGCCGCCGTCGCCTTCGTCGCCACGTGGAGCTCGGGTTTCGTGATCGCCGCCATCGCCACGGCCGATACCTCCGCCCTCACCCTTCTCGTCTGGCGGTTCGTCCTCCTCGCGATCGTGCTGCTCCTTCTCGTCGGCGCGACCCGGGCGGCACGGGGTGTCACGCCGCGCGAACTCGGCGTCCAGGCCGCGATCGGGTTGTTCGCGCAGTTCGGCTACTGCGCCGCCGTGTGGGGCGCCGTCGCGGCCGGCATCGCCACCGGGACGGTCGCCCTCATCGACGCCGTGCAGCCGCTCGTCGTCGCCGCCCTGGTCGGCCCCCTCCTCGGCCTGCGCGTGCGCGGCGCCCAGTGGGCCGGGCTCGGGGTGGGTGCCATCGGCGTGGCCCTCGTCGTGCACTCCCAGCTCGGCTCCGCCGCGGCCACTCCCGCGGCCTACCTGCTGCCCGTGACCGCGATGGTGTGCCTCGTGATCGGCACGTTCCTCCAGCGGCGGTCGTCCGCGCACACGGGGGTCCTCGTGACCCTCGTGGTGCAGGTCACCGTCACGGCCGTCGTGCTGCTGGTGATCGCCCTGCTCGCCGGAGCGCTCGTCCCTCCGGCCACGGCGGGGTTCTGGATCTCGGTCGCGCTCGCCGCCGTGTTCCCGACGCTCGGCGCCTACGGCCTGTACTGGTGGCTGCTGCGTCGCGTGGGCATCACCGCACTGCAGGCCCTGCTGTTCCTCATCGCACCGGCCACCGCACTCGCCGGGGCACTGCTGCTGGGTGAGCCGTTGACCGTGCTCACCGTCGCCGGCTTCGTCCTGTGCGCCGGGGGTGTGGCGCTCGTGCTCGCGGGTGAGCGGGAGGCGCGGACCGAGGGGGCGGAGGCTCAGGGCCGGACGCGCACCGCCCGGCCCTCGAACGCGACCACGTCGCCATCGTGCAGTTGACGACCACGGCGGCGGTCGACCTCACCGTTCACGGTCACGAAGCCGTCGATGATGACCTCCTTCGCGTCGCCGCCCGAATCGAGCAGACCGGCGAACTTGAGGAACTGGCCGAGGCGGATGACCTCACCGCCGATGGAGACCTCGTCGATCGGATCGGAGTTCGTCATGCCTGCATCGTATCGGCCGCCCGCCGCGTCTCAGTCGTCGAGGTCCGTGCCGACCACGGCGAAGGAGGCATCGAACTCGATGTCGACCGAGCGGTTGTCCGCCGTGAGCACGGAGGCGTCGTAGGGGCTCACATCGTCGGCGTCGACGTCGAGGTCGGTGATCATGCCGTCGGCCTCCGCGAGCGCGGCCTCGACCAGCGCGCGGATGGTCTCGTCGTCGAGCGTGAGCGTCGGCCCCGTGTCGTCGTCGTCCGCCTTCTCGCTCGCCACGACGGACGCCTTCAGGTCGTCGTCCACGCGCACGTCGCTCTCGTCGCCCGTGGCCGTGGTCAGCTGCACCTCCCACGTGCCGTCGCGCTTCGCGTCGATCGAGGTCACCTCGCCGTCCGCGGCTCCACGCGCCGCCTCGGCGATGTCGAGCAGCTCGTCGATCGAGGCCGTGCCGATACCGGTCACCGGTCCACCCGCACCGGCCGGCCGGTCGTCGCGGTCGCCCTCGCGCGGACCGTCGTCGTCGCGGGGGCCGTGGTCGCCGTCGCGGTGGTCGCCGTGGCGCGGTCCCTCCATCGACGGGTGGTCGTCGTCGCCGAACTCATCGCCGATCGCCGCGCCGACAGCCACCCCGCCACCCGCGAGCAGCACGGCCGCGGCGAGGCCACCGCCGATGAGCAGGGCGCGCTTGCGTCCGGGCTTCGCCGGGGGAGTCGCCTCGCCTGCGGGCGCCGTGGAAGCGGGGGC
>NZ_SSDO01000445.1:0-545 GCF_004794395.1 Microbacterium sp. K41
GCGTCCGGTCGAGGCCGGCCAGCGCGGCGGCGAACTCCTCGTCCTCGCCCGCGAACGGCAGGTCGACCCAGCCGCCGGCGAGGTCGAGGCCGTGGCGGGAGAGGCGCTCGTCGAGCTCGGCGCCCTGGCCGAGGAGACCGACGGGGCCCAGGTCGATGCCCTGGTATCCGGCTTCGCTGATCCAGCGGGCGAGCTGCTCCCCGTCGGGGAGGGCCACGAGGTCCGGTCGAGCGAGTTCGAAGACTCCGTAGCTCACCGGCGCGTTCGCGATGCGGATCACGCGTTGTCCTTTCTCCATTGAATGGTCGAACCCTGGGTTCGTCTCGAATGTTAGCAGGTCATGACATATGCATCAATCGTCCTCCGAGAACCCCTGCACCACGACCGAGCGCACCCCGTCGAGGCGGGCGATCGCGTCGATCAGCTCGGAGCGCGACCCCGGCTCGGCCTCCGCGAACTCGAGCGTCGCCCGCATGTCCGCCTCACCGTGGATGCGCGCAGCACCGAGCAGTGTGGCGGGCAGCCCCCGCCGCTCGGCCGCCGCC
>NZ_SSDO01000446.1:0-14817 GCF_004794395.1 Microbacterium sp. K41
CCCGCCCGCCGCTTCCCGAGCCCGAGACGCCGGCCGGTCCGGCGCGACGCCTCGACACGGCCGACCACAACGCGATCCGCGAACAGTGGCGCGCCGCCCGCGACGAGTTCGGGACGCACGTGTCGCACGCGCGGGATCAGTTCGATCAGGCCAACGAGCGGATCAAGCAGCGGACGGGGCGCGACCTCATGCTGGCGATCCTGATCGGGCTCGCGTTCGGCGGTGCCCTGCTCGCCTCGCTTCTCTTCATCAAGGCGCTGTTCGTGCCGTTCGCCCTCGCCGCCGCGCTGCTCGGTGTGTACGAGCTGTCCCGCGCGCTGCGGGCGGCAGGACGCCGTGTGGACGTCGTGCCGCAGCTGATCGCTGCGACGTTCCTCGTCCTCGGCGCCTACTTCGCGGCGCCGTGGCTGTCGTGGGTCATGCTGTTCGTGTCGGTGGCGTTCGTCATTGTCTGGCGCCTGGTGGCCCAGATGATCGCCAAGGACGGGCGCACCTACGGCGACGTGCTCACCGATGCGGTCATCGGCGGTTTCGTGCAGGTGTACGTCCCGTTCCTGGCGGGAGTGGCGCTGATCCTGCTCGAGCAGGAGGGCGGGCAGTGGTGGGTCCTGAGCTTCATCGCCATCGCCGTCGCCGCTGATACCGGTGCCTATGCCGCCGGTCTCGCGTTCGGACGCCATCCGATGGCACCGCGGATCAGTCCCAAGAAGACCTGGGAGGGCTTCGGCGGTGCTGTCGTGGCGTCGCTCGTCGCCGGTGTGCTCCTCGCGATCCTTCTGCTGGATCTGCCCTGGTGGGGCGGGCTGATCTTCGGAGCAGCGATCCTGCTGTCCGCGACGCTGGGTGACCTCGGCGAGTCCATGCTCAAACGCGATCTCGGCATCAAGGACATGAGCTCCTGGCTGCCCGGTCACGGCGGTCTGCTGGATCGACTCGACAGCATCCTGCCCTCGACGATCCCCGCGTTGTGCCTCTACTTCCTCCTCTCTCCCTGGGTGGTGCTGTGATGACCGACAACCGGACCGACGAGAAGACCCGGCCTTCGGCGCCCCCTGCGTTCGCGGTGACGTCGGGGCGCACGCGCGGATATCACCGTGCAGCCGTCGACACGTTCCTCGCGTCGGCGCGCCGCGCGTTCGAGACCGGGAGCGACGAGCTCACGGCGGACGCCGTCCGCACGGCCTCGTTCCCCCTCGTCAAGGAGGGTTACGTCGTCGCTGACGTGGACGCCGCACTCGGACGGGTGGAGGACGCCTTCGCTGCACGCGAGCGGGAGCGCGCCGTGCGATCGCTGGGTGCGGGTGCCTGGGTCGAGCAGGCGAGGGCGGACGCGCAGGTCATCCTCGATCACCTCGCGCGGCCGGCGCGCCACCGTTTCAGCCGGACCGGCATCCTCACCTTCGGCTACCGCGTCGACGAGGTCGATCATGTGATGTCGCGCATCGTCCGCTACCTGCGCGACGGCGACCCCCTGACCGCGGAGCAGCTCCGATCCGCGGCGTTCCGCATGCAGCGAGGGGGGTACCGGGAGGAGCAGGTGGACGCGCTCCTGGACGCGACGATCGACGTGATCCTGGCGGTCCGCTGAGTCGTGGATGGCCTGTCCAGGCTCCTGTGCGTAAACTGTCTCCCATCGTGTACTCCCGAAACGACATGAACCTCGATCGAACCGCTGCGTCGCCGGTGCCTGCCGCGACCGCGACGTCGGTGACCCGAGGGGCCCGCCGGTGGACGCGCCGTCGTGGCGTCGCCGGTGCCTTCAGCGGGCTGGCTGTCGTCGGATTGGCCGCCGCGATGGTCGCACCGACCGGCGTCGCTCTCGCAGAGCCCGCGCCGCAGGAGTCGCCGGAGTCGGTCTACGCCGCTGCCCTCGCCGATACGCAGGACCTGACGGTGACGGTGAAGGGCGCCGAGATCACTCCGCTCGCCCGTGGCACGTTCGAGATCTACGTCAAGCCGAAGCCGCCGCCCCCGCCGCCCGCCCCGACCGCGACGAGCGGATCGAAGGGCAAGCCCTCCGGCGGTGGATCGCTCCCGCCGTACAGCGGTGGCGGTGCGCCGGCCGAGTGGATGGCTGCGGCGGGCATCGCTCAGAGCGACTGGCAGTACGTCGACTACATCGTGTCGCGCGAGAGCGGCTGGAACCCCAACGCGACGAACAAGTCGTCCGGTGCCTGCGGTCTCGTGCAGGCGCTGCCGTGCAGCAAGGTGCCCGGAAACGGCTACAACCCGGTCGACAACCTGCGCTGGGCCACCGGCTACGCCACGGGTCGCTACGGCAGCTGGGCGGGCGCGTACAACTTCTGGACCACCAACCACTGGTGGTGAGCAGGCACCATGCCCCGCTCACGTCGACGCCCTCCGGCGCGCCCTGACCCCGACGCGTCGCTCGATCGCCTGCTGGCGGGGTGGAAGCGCACGGAGATCCGTCGCGGTGTCGAGTGGACCGTTCAGCCCGTCTCCGCGGTGCAGGCGCTGAAGGAGTACGTCTGCCCGGGGTGCGGACGGGTGATCGAGCCCGGTACCGCGCACGTCGTCGCCTGGCGGGCGGACGGGGTTCTGGGGGAGGCTGCCGCCCTCGCCGACCGCCGGCACTGGCACAACCACTGTTGGAGGATCGCATGACCATCGAGATCCGGGGACCGCTGCAGTTGCCGGCGCGCCGCGAGGACATCGAGCTGACGACGGCGGACGGCCTGACCCTGGTCGGGGAGCTCGCCCTGCCCGCGGAGAGCGAGCCGGTCGCGACGCTCGTCACGCTGCATCCGCTTCCCACGGCCGGCGGATTCATGGATTCGCACATCATGCGGAAGGCGGCGGCTCGTCTGCCCGCCCTCGCCGATCTCGCGGTCCTGCGCTTCAACACCCGTGGCACCACGTCTCCGCGCGGCACGAGCGATGGTGCGTTCGACGGCGGGGCTCTGGAGCAGTTCGACGTCGCCGCGGCCATGGAGTTCGTGCACGCTCGCGCGCTGCCGCGCCCCTGGCTGCTGGGCTGGTCGTTCGGCACGGAGCTGGCGCTGAAGTACGGCCGCGACCACGCGATCGAGGGCATCATCCTGCTGTCGCCGCCGCTGCACCGCGCGACGGACGAAGAGGTCGCCGCCTGGGCGGAAGCCGATCGTGAGGTCGTGGTCCTGGTTCCGGAGTTCGACGACTATCTGCGGCCGGCCGAGGCCGAGAAGCGCTTCGCCTCGATCCCGCACGCGCGTCTGATCCCCGTGGAGGGCGGCAAGCACCTCTGGGTGGGGGAGACGCAGACGCGACGCGTGCTCACCGAGGTGGTCGCTGCCGTGAACCCGTCGGCGCTCCCACTACGGACGCACTGGTCCGACGACTCCTGACCACCGCACGGCGCGTCGGACGACGCGTCAGAGGTCGTTCATGCGCGGGATCAGCACCTGGCGGTAGATGATCAGGATGCTCGCCGCGACGGGGATGGCGATGAGCGCCCCGAGCAGACCCAGCAGGCTGCCGCCGGCGAGGGCGGCGACGACGACGACCGCGCCGGGGACGGAGACCGCGCGGCTCATGATGCGCGGGGAGATGACGTACGCCTCGATCTGCATGTAGATCAGGTAGTAGATCCCCGCGGCCAGCGCGGTGGCGGGGGAGCCGAGCCCGGGGATCAGGCAGACCAACACGATGATCGTGGAACCGGTGAGTGTGCCCACCAGCGGGATCAGGGAGAAGAAGAACGCGATGACCGCGAGGACGGCGGGGAACGGCGCCTCGATGATCGTCAGGTAGATCGCGCTGAGCACGCCGTTGATGACGCCCTGGGACACCTGGCCCATGACGTAGTAGCCGACCGAATCGGTGATCTGCTCGGACAGGTCGATGAACCGGTCGCGCTTCGACGACGGCACCAGCTGGTACACGGCTCGCTTGAGCGACGGGGTCGACGCCGTGAGGTAGATCGTGAGGATCAGCACGATGAAGGCCCCGAACACGCCGCTCAGCACGGCGCCGCTGGCGATCAGCACTCCCTGTCCGATCGACCCCCCGATCTCCGCCAGGTTCGTGGTCAGCCAGTCCTCGATGTAGTTGAAGACGTCGTCGACCAGAAGGTTCGGGAACGTCTCCTGGATCCAGTCCTTCAGGTCGTCGATCGCGGTGCCGCGCTGGACGATCGTGGTGATCTGCGCGATCAATTGCGAGATCTGGTCGACGAGCACCGGCAGCACGATCAGGATGATCCCGACGAAGACCGCAAGGACCGCGAGGATCGTGACGAGCACGGCGAGCCACCGGGGGAGTCGCCGTCGCTCGAGGAACGAGACGAGCGGATCGAGGCCCAGGCTCAGGAAGAGCGCCGTCCCGATGTAGAGCAGCACGGTCGAGAGGGTCTGCACGCTGCTGATCAGCAGGATCCCGAGTCCCACGCCGAGCGTCGCCACGAGGGCGGTGCGGAACGGATTGTGGATCTTCATCGGTGCTCCTCGAGACGGCTGCAGCAAGGCTATCGAGCCCGGAGCACGGTGCCGCGACGACGTGCCGTCCGTTGCCCACGGGAACTGCTCGTGGGCAACACACAGGTGACTTCGCTAGTCTGAAATGTCGAGTGTGGCGTCGCGGGCGGGTATTCGCGATGCGTGAGGAGACTATTCGTGCGTTTCGTATGGGCCGTGGTGGCCTTCGTGCTGGCTGCCGTGCTGATCGGCGCGGGTATCGCTCAGCGGACCGTCTTCATGGGCCCATCGAACCAGCAGGAGCGCGTCTCGATCGAGGAGCCCGCGCCGTTCGTGCTGATGGACGGCGACGTGCTGCGGACCAACCCGGGCTCGCAGAAGCTCGTGGTGAGCGGCGAGGGCGAGATCTTCGCCAGCTACGGCCGGAGCGCCGACATGCAGGCCTGGCTGGCCGACTCCGACTACAACCACGTCTCGGTCGGTGACGACGGTGAGTTCGTGGTGGAGCACGTCTCGGCTCCCGCTGAGGAGGAGACGACGGAGCCCGGCGACGAGGCGGGAGCGACGCCGGCACCCGAAGAGACGCCGGCCACCGACGCCGAGACCGAGGAGCCCGCAGGTCGCGACCCGGTCGGCTCCGACCTGTGGCTGGACTCCTTCAGCGAGGAGAACCTGCTCACGGCGGACAACATGCAGCTCCCGGAGGGCACGAGCGTGCTCATCGCCTACGACGGCACGAAAGACGCTCCGGACGACATCGTGGTCTCCTGGCCCCTCGACAACAGCACCCCGCTCGCCGGACCGTTGATGGTCGCGGGTGGGATCGTGCTCGTGATCGGCCTCGTGCTCTACATCCTCGCGATCCGCCACCAGCGCCGCGGACGTGGGCCGCGCCGGAAAGGCCCCGGGCCGCTCCCGATGACGGAGCCGATCGAGGTCGCCGCACTGCCCGCGGGCGAGCGCGCGGCTCTCGATGCGGCCGACGCGAAGCCGACGTCCGACCCCGGTGTCGAGGACGCCGAGGTGGTGGAGGACGAGCCGACGCCTCGCACAGAGCCGGAGGGGAAGTCCTCCCTGCGCGCCGCCGGAGCGACGCGCCGCCGTCGGATGCTGGTCCTGCCCGCCCTGGGGGTCACCGCGCTCCTGGCCGCCGGGTGCTCGGCCGACTCCTGGCCGCAGCTGGGCGACGCCTCCGCCACGCCCTCGCCGTCGCCGACCGTCATCGCCCCCGAGAACCAGAAGCCGCCGGCGGTCACCGAGGCCCAGGCGAAGCGCATCCTGAAGAGCCTGGCCGACACGGTCGCCGAGGCCGACAGCACCCTCGACGCCGACCTCGCGGCCACCCGCCTCGTCGGTCCCGCGCTCGAGGAGCGCGTCGCCGACTACGCCATCCGCGCGAAGGTCACCAACGACGCGCCTCCCGTGGCCATCCCCACCGACGACGTGCGGGTCGTGCTGCCCGAGGCCACGGACCGCTGGCCGCGCACCGTTCTCATGCTCTCGCAGAGCGCCGACGACGACACCGTCCCGCCCGTGCTGCTCACGATGACGCAGGACGACCCGTGGTCGAACTACAAGGTGACCAACCTGGCCCAGATGGCCGCCGACGCACAGTTCCCGGAGGTCGCGGCGAGCTGGCTCGGCACTTCCATGGTGCCGGCCGACTCCGCGTTCCTGACGCTGCCGCCCGACCAGGTGGCCACGGCGTTCTCCGACGTGGTCGACAACGTGGAGAAGAGCCAGTACTACGGCCAGTTCGACGATCTCTCGTTGGCGGTCGCCCAGTCGATCCGTGATGGGCGGCAGACCGTGGTGCAGGGGCTCGTGGATGCCAATGCCGCCGAGACATCGAAGACGGCGTTCAAGGCGGCGCCCACGACCGCCGAGCCGGTCTCCATGACCACCCTCGACAGCGGCGCGATCGTCGCCGTCTCGGTGCTCGACGTCGAGACCATCACCCCGGTCAACTCCGACGTCGTCATCCGCTTCGGCAACAACGAGCAGGCCAAGGCGCTCACGGGCGTGACCGAGTCGTCGACGGGTGTCGAGACGACGTACCTGAGTCAGTTGTTCTTCGCCGTCCCCTCGCAGGGTTCGAGCGAGCCGATCAAGCTCCTGGCCTCCACCCAGGACCTGCTCTCCGTGAAGGTGATCAAGTGACCGACATCTCTCCCGCGGCGCTGCGTGGCGCCGTCGACCTCTCGAGTCTCCGCAACCGCCCCACCCCGTCCTCCGGGGGCGGCCCCGCGACGCAGGGCCAGGGCATCACCGATGTGGTCGTCGATGCGACGGACGAGACCTTCGGCGAGGTCCTGGAGATCTCCCGCACCGTCCCGGTCGTGGTCGACCTGTGGGCCGAGTGGTGCGGGCCGTGCAAGCAGCTGAGCCCGATCATCGAGAAGGTCACCCGCGAGCTGGGCGGTCGCGTGCTGCTGGCGAAGGTGGACGTGGACGCGAACCCGCAGCTCGCCCAGAGCTTCCGCGCGCAGTCGATCCCGATGGTGGTCGCGCTGATCGCCGGGCAGCCGGTGCCGATGTTCACGGGTGCCGTGCCGGAGCAGCAGGTGCGCGAGGTGTTCGCCCAGCTGCTCCAGGTAGCGGCGCAGAACGGCGTGTCCGGGACGCTGTCGATCTCGGGCGATGCTGCAGCGGATGCGCCCGAGCCGGTCGAGCCCGAGCTGCCCCCGCTCCACGCCGAGGCGTACGCCGCGATCGAGGCGGGCGACTACGCCGCCGCCATCCGCGCATATGAGAAGGCGCTGGCCGAGAACCCGCGCGATGAAGACGCCATCGCCGGGCTCGGGCAGGTGCGCCTGCTCCACCGCGTGCAGGGCCTCGATCTGCAGGAGGCGCGGGCCGCGGCCGCCGCCGGACCGCTCGACGTGCAGGCGCAGTTCGACGTGGCGGATCTCGACCTCGCCGGAGGGCACGTGGACGACGCGTTCGCGCGGCTCCTCGATCTGTTCGCTCAGCTCCCGTCGGACCAGCGGGCGCCGGTGCGCGAGCGGCTCGTGGAGCTGTTCGGCCTCATCGGCCCCGCCGACCCGCGCGTCGTGTCGGCGCGCAACCGGCTGTCCTCGCTGCTGTTCTGAGGCGTCCGCGCCCCGGGCGAGGTCGTCCTCGCGGGGCGCGGCCGGCGCAGCTCAGCCGTTGTTGACGGTGGGGACGTGCGGCTCGGGCTGGTAACGCAGCCAGAGGGTCGACAGCGCGGGGAGCGTGATCGCCGCCGTCGCGGTGCCGCTGTCGTCGCGCACGGCGACCACCATGCCGAGGTTGCCCGATCCGTGTCCTCCGTACTCCGCGGCGTCCGAGTTGAGCACCTCCTGCCACACGCCCTCGCGGGGGAGTGCGAGTCGGTAGCCGGTGCGCTCGACCCCGGCGAAGTTGCTCACGACCACCAGCCGCCCGCCGTGGGCGTCGCGCCGCTCGAAGGCGATCACGGAGGGGTCCCAGCTGGGGGCACCGAGCCGCGTGAACGACGATCCGTCGCTGTCACGCTCCCACAGCGGCGCCTGGGCGCGGTACACGCCGTTGAGCGCGCCGACGAAGTCCTGCAGCTGGGCGTGCGAGGGCTGCTCGCGCAGCCACCAGTCGAGTTCGCGCCCCTCCGACCACTCGGCGAGCTGCCCGAACTCCTGGCCCATGAACAGCAGCTTCTTGCCCGGGTGTCCCCACATGTAGGCCAGGTAGGCGCGGACATTGGCGAGCTTGTGCGTGTGGTCGCCGGGCATCTTCGCGAGCAGGCTGCCCTTCCCGTGCACGACCTCGTCGTGACTGATGGGCAGCACGTAGTTCTCGCCGAAGGCGTAGACGAACGAGAACGTCATCTCGCCCTCATGGTGCGCGCGATACATCGGGTCGCGGGCGATGTACTGCAGCGAGTCGTTCATCCAGCCCATGTTCCACTTGAACCCGAACCCGAGTCCCGCGTGATCCGTGGGCGCGGTGACGCCGGGGAAGCTCGTCGACTCCTCCGCGATCATGAGGATCCCGGGGTGCAGGCGGTAGGCGGTGGCGTTCACCTCCTGGAGGAACCGGATCGCCTCGAGGTTCTCCCGACCCCCGTGGACGTTGGGCTCCCACTCGCCGTCGCGGCGCGAGTAGTCGAGGTACAGCATCGAGGCGACCGCGTCGACGCGCAGCCCGTCCACGTGGAACTCCTCCAGCCAGTAGAGGGCGTTCGCGACGAGGAAGCCGCGGACCTCGGGGCGACCGTAGTCGAAGATAAGCGTGCCCCAGTCCTGATGCTCGCCGCGCCGGGGATCGGGGTGCTCGTAGAGGGGCTGGCCGTCGAAGCGGGCGAGCGCGAACTCGTCCTTCGGGAAGTGCCCGGGGACCCAGTCGAGGATCACGCCGATGCCCGCCTGGTGCAAGCGGTCGATGAGGTAGCGCAGATCGTCCGGCGTGCCGTAGCGGCTCGTCGGCGCGTAGTACCCGCTGACCTGGTAGCCCCAGGAGCCGCCGAACGGGTGCTCGGCGAGCGGGAGGAACTCCACGTGGGTGAACCCCGTCTGCTGCACGTGCTCGATGAGGGGATCGGCGACCTCACGGTAGCCGAGGCCGCCCCGCCAGGAGCCCAGGTGCACCTCGTAGACCGAGAGCGGCTGCGCGACCGCGTGGGTCGCGGCGCGCCGGGTCATCCACGCGCCGTCCTGCCACGCATAGGTCGAGGCGGTGACGACCGACGCGGTCTCCGGCGGCAGCTGCGCGGCGAGCGCCATCGGGTCGGCCTTGAGGATCCACGCACCGGCGCGGGTGCGGATCTGGTACTTGTACCGGGTGCCGAGCGGCAGATCGGGGATGAACAGCTCCCAGACGCCGCTCACGCCCATCGACCGCATGGCGTGCGTCTCGCCGTTCCACCCGTTGTGGTCTCCGACCACGCGTACGGCGCTGGCGTTCGGCGCCCAGACCGCGAACGCGACACCCGCCTCGCCGTCGTGCGTGGTGGGATGTGCTCCCAGCACCTCCCAGAGCCGCTCGTGCCGTCCCTCCGCGATGAGGTGCAGGTCGAGCTCGCCGAGCGCGGGGGAGTGACGGTACGGGTCGCCGGTGATCGCTTCGTCGTCCACGTCGCGGTAGCGCGTCGCCAGTCGATAGGGGACGGGCGGCCCGGGGTGACGGCCCTCCCACAGCCCGTGGGTCACGTGCGAGAGCTCGAGCCGGGTGCCGTCGGCGAACACGGCGGCGATGGAGGAGGCCAGCGGGCGGCGGGCGCGGATGATCGTGACCGTCCGCCCCGCGGCGTCCTCGGCGGGATGGGTTCCCAGCACGGCGTGCGGATCGTGGTGCTGTCCCTCGGCGACGGCGACCCACTCGGCGGATGCGATCGCTTCTTCGGCAAAGCTCATGCTCTCTCCCTCACCTTCAGGATGTGCACCGGCTCGGCGAAGGCGTCGAGCCGCACGTAGTTGTGGTCGCTCCAGGTCCAGACACTGCCGGTCAGCAGATCCTCGACCTCGAACGGTTCGCCCGGGGGGACACCCCAGCGGGTCGTGTCGAGGTGGACCGTGGTCTCCCTGACCGAGTGCGGGTCGACGTTCGCGACCACGATGATCGTGTCTGCCTGTCCGGTGCCGGTGAACGCCGCATCGAGGTGCTTGCTGTAGACCAGGACGGCGTCGTCGTCGCTCCAGTGGGTCTCCAGGTTCCGCAGCTGCCTCAGCGCCGGATGCTCGGCGCGGATCGCATTGAGCCGACGCAGCAGCGGGGCGAGGGACTCACCGCGCTCCTCGGCACCGCGCCAGTCGCGGAACTTGTACTCGTACTTCTCGTTGTCGATGTTCTCCTCCGAGCCGGGACGCGCCACGTTCTCGAAGAGCTCGTATCCCGCATACACCCCGTACACCGGCCCCGCGGTGGCCGCGATGCAGGCGCGGATGCGGTAGGCCGCCCGGCCACCGAACTGGAGGTACTCGGTGAGGATGTCGTGCGTGTTCACGAACAGATTCGGTCGCATGTAGTCCGCGGTGTCGTGGGAGATGCTGGTGAGGAACTCCTCCAGCTCCGCCTTGGTGTTGCGCCAGGTGAAGTAGCTGTAGCTCTGCTGGAAACCCACCGCAGCGAGCGCCCGCATGACAGCGGGACGGGTGAAGGCCTCCGCGAGGAACACGACCCCCGGATCGCTCTCGTTCACGGTGCGGATGAGCCACTCCCAGAACCGGAGCGGCTTCGTGTGCGGGTTGTCCACCCGGAAGATGCGCACGCCCTGTGCCACCCAGTGCTGCACGACCCGCAGCATCTCCGCGGCGATGCCCTCGGGGTCGATGTCGAAGTTGAGCGGATAGATGTCCTGGTATTTCTTGGGCGGGTTCTCCGCGTAGGCGATCGTGCCGTCCGGCAGGGTCGTGAACCACTCCGGATGCTCGCGGACCCACGGGTGGTCGGGGGACGCCTGCAACGCGAGGTCGAGCGCGACCTCGAGCCCTTCCTTCTCGGCAGCCCGGACGAAGGCCCGGAAGTCCTGGGCGCTACCGAGGTCGGGATGGATGGCGTCGTGCCCGCCCTCGGCCGCACCGATCGCGTACGGGGAGCCGGGGTCGCCCGGCTCGGCCACCAGCGTGTTGTTGCGTCCCTTGCGGTTGGTCGAGCCGATGGGGTGGATGGGCACGAGGTAGATCACGTCGAACCCCATGGCCGCCACGTCGGGGAGCCGCTTCGCAGCCGTCCGGAAGGTGCCGCTCCGCACCGAGCCGTCCTTCAGCCGCCGCGCCCCCTCCGAGCGGGGGAAGAACTCGTACCAGGCACCCACCCCTGCTCGCGTGCGATCGACGTGGAGGTGCTGGTCCGCAGAGGCGGAGCGCAGCGACATCAGGGGACGCTCGGCGAAGACGACCGCGAGCTCCGGGTCTGCCGCGAGGGAGGCGGCGATCGCGGCGTCTCCCGTGCGCAGCGCCTCGGCGCCCTCGCGCAGGCGGCGACGCTGGGCCGCTGGCCGGTCCTTCTCGGCGGCGGCCCTGGCCAGCAGCTCGGCGCCGAGTGCGGCCACGACCGGGACATCGACGCCGGCGGCGAGCTTGAGCCGTGCGGCATGCGCCCAGGTGGCGTAGTCGTCGGAGAAGGCCTCGAAGCGATACCGCCACGGACCCTCCAGGTCCAGCGCGATCGAGACCGTCCACGTGTCGGTGCCGTCCGCGAGCGCGGTCAGACGGTGCAGGCTCTGCTCTCCGGTGGGGGCGGTGAGGCGCACGTGCACGCCGATGAGGTCGTGCCCTTCCCGGAACGACACCACCCGGAACGGCACGACCTCGCCGGCGAACGCCTTCGCGGGAAAGCCGCCGGGGACCGAGGGCGAGCCGTCGAGGAGCGGGATCCGCGTCGTGCGCAGCTCGCCGGGGAGGTCGGCGCCGTCGAACTCGCGCGGCGGGATCTGAGCGGGGCTCCGGAGAGCCGGGGGCCGGGTACCAGCACGTGCAGTCACAGTGCGAATCTACCGCTCCGGTGTGCCGGAGCCTACCGCTCGACCCGGGCGCAGAACCGTGCTATCACTCGACGCGGAACAGGCGCATCGAGGTGCCGGGAACGGACAGGACGTCACCGGGCTCGAAGACCTCCGCGTGCGCGGAGGGGTGCTCGTCGGCACTCGACCAGAGCGAGACGAACCGGTTCGCGCCGTCGATCTCCAGCGGCAGTCGCACGTCGATCGGCGCCTCCGTGCCGTGCACGATCAGGAGGATGCGGTTCGCCGCCTCGGTGTCGGGCGTGGAGGCGGCGACGTACTGCAGCGTGCGGTTGCCGGGATCGTTCCACTGCCCCGGTTCCATCGTCTCGCCGTTCTGGTCGTACCAGTCCATGACCGAGGCGTTCGGGATGTGCTCGCCGAGCCGGGCGTAGCGGCTGGGGCGCAGCGCGGGATTCTCCTGGCGCAGCCGGATGAGCCGCGCGACGTGCGCGCGCAGATCCTGCTGCCACGGCTCCAGCTCCCATCCGAGCCACGTGAGGGGAGAATCCTGGGCGTAGGCGTTGTTGTTCCCGCGCTGAGTGCGCCCGACCTCGTCGCCGGCGGTGAGCATGGGGATGCCCGCGGACAGCAGGACCGTGCCCAGGAGGTTGCGCATGGCCTTCCGGCGGGCAGCGAGGATCGCAGGATCGTCGGTGGGGCCCTCGACGCCGTGGTTGAAGGCGCGGTTGGTGTCGGCGCCGTCGCGGTTGTTCTCGCCGTTCGCCTCGTTGTGCTTGACGTCGTAGGAGACGAGGTCGTGGAGCGTGAAGCCGTCGTGCGCCGTGACGAAGTTGATGCTGGCGAGCGGACCGCGCTCCTCGCTGAAGGTGTTGGAGGAGCCCGCGAGGCGCGTGGCGAAGCCGCCGATGCCCACCGGGGCGGAGGCGCGACGGGCGTAGTCGATGTCGCTCAGCCAGAAGTTGCGCACCCGGTCGCGGTAGCGGTCGTTCCACTCGTGCCACCCCGTGGGGAAGTTGCCCGTCTGCCAGCCGCCCAGCCCCACGTCCCACGGCTCGGCGATGAGCTTGGAGTCGGCGAGCACGGGGTCGGCGGCGATCGCCCGCAGCAGCGGATGCTCCGGGTTGTATGTGTGGGCGGCGTCTCGGGCGATCGCGGTCGCGAGGTCGAAGCGGAAACCGTCGATCTGCATCTCCTCCGCCCAGTACCGCAGCGAGTCCAGGACGAGGCGGGCGCCGGCGTCGGTGCTGGTGTCCAGCGTGTTGCCGCACCCGGTGGTGTCGATGTAGACGCCGTTCCCGTCCTGCCGGTAGTAGCTCGCGTTGTCGATACCGCGCAGGCTCGAGCGCGGGCCGCCGATGCCCTCCTCCGAGGTGTGGTTGTAGACGACGTCGAGGATGACCTCGAGCCCGGCCTCGTGGAGCAGCTTCACCATGCCCTTGAACTCGGCGATGATCGCCTCCGGTCCGCGCTTGCGGGCGTCCTCGGTGGCGTACGCGGCGTGAGGCGTGAAGTAGTTGAGGGTGTTGTAGCCCCAGTAGTTGGTGAGGCCGCGCTCGAGCAGGCGCGGCTCCGGCACGAAGGCGTGCACGGGCAGGAGCTCGACGGAGGTGATGCCGAGCGCGTGGAAGTGCTCGATCATCGCGGGGTGTGCGAGACCCGCGTACGTGCCGTGCAGCGCGGGCGGCACCTCGGGGTGGCGCTTGGTCATGCCCTTGAGATGGCCCTCGTAGATCACGGTGCGATCGAGCGGGATGCGCGGCTTGCTCGTGTTCCCCCAGTCGAAGCCGTCGACGATGACCACCGACCGCCACTCCTGGTAGCCGTGTCCCTGGGCGAGGCCCTTCGCGTAGGGGTCGAGCAGCAGCGTCTCGGGGTTGAACGTGTTGCCGGGGCCGTGCGGCCCTCCCACGCGGACCGCGTACCGGGTTCCTGGCTGGAGCAGGGCAGACGTGACCTCCCACACGCCGCCCGGCCGACGCTCGAGCGCGGCCTGGTCCGTGACCCAGTCGAGGTCGGTCGCGTCGAAGACGACCAGCTCCATCGACGAGGCGTTGCCCGACCAGACCCGCAGGGTGCCGCCGCCGTCGTGCAGGCGGACGCCGAGATCGTCGAGGGCCGATCCGCCGGGGACGACGGGAACGCGGGAGTCAGGCATGAATACACCCTAGGCGTGTTGCATTTCAGTCTCATGTCGGCGCGGACCCGGTCCCAGAGGCACGACCGTGTCCGCACGACCGGGGATCGGGGGAGAATCGAGGTATGCGGCACTACCTCGATCACGCGGCGACCACGCCTCTGCGCGCGGAGGCCCGCGACGCCTGGCTCGAGGCGGCGACCGTCGTGGGCAACGCCTCGTCGACGCACGGCGCCGGACAGGACGCGCGGCGCCTGCTGGAGGAGTCGAGGGAGCGGCTCGCCGCGGTGCTCCACGCCGACCCGATCGAGGTCGTGTTCACCTCGGGGGGCACGGAGTCGATCAACCTCGCCGTGCAGGGGCTCTGGCGCGCACGGGACGCGGGCACCACCGCGATCGTGCTGCCCGACGGGGAGCATCACGCCACGATGGACACCGTCGCGGCTCTCGCCGCGGAGGGCGCGGAGGTCCGCGCGGTCCCGGTGTCGCCGGAGGCGCGCATCGATGACCCCCGCTTCGCCGCCGCGCTTCCGGGTGCCGCGCTCGCGACGGCTCTGGTCGCCAACAACGAGGCCGGCACGATCAACGATGTGGCCGCCCTCGCGGCGGCCGCGGCCGACAACCGCGTGCCGTTGCACCTCGACGCGGTCGCGGCCCTGGGCCACGTGCCGCTCTCCTTCCGGGGCCTGCGCGGGTCGGCGGAGGGTCATGGCGGGCTCGTCGCGCTGAGCATCGCGGGCCACAAGGTGGGTGCTCCGGTCGGGACCGGCGCACTGCTGGTCGCCCGGTCGGCTCGTCTCGCTCCGCTGCTGCGCGGCGGTGGACAGCAGCGGGAAGGGCGGCCTCCACCTGGGCGGCGAGCGCGGGCA
>NZ_SSDO01000447.1:0-28478 GCF_004794395.1 Microbacterium sp. K41
CGACCGTGGCGCGGACGCCGAAGCCCTGCAGCGCCTCACCACCGCGGTCGAGCGCGCCAACTACGCCCGCCCCGGCGCACAGGGGACCGACGATCTCGCGGAACCCCTGCGTGCGGTGCTGTCGAGCCTGCAGCACAGCGTGGACGGCCCGACCCGGGTGCGCGCGCGACTGCTGCCGCGGTCGCTGTACGCCCCGCGCGGAGCGGATGCGGCGCTGCTGGCCTGAGCGCGCCCGCGGGTGATCAGGACGCGGCGGCCTCGGCGGGGTGCGCGGCACAGCGCACGGTGTCGCAGTCGTCGCACACGACGAACTGCGCACGGCACGAGATGTCGGGGCAGTTCGCGGTGCGCTTGGTCGCGGCGCCGCAGCCCGCGCAGCGACCGATCACCCGGGCGTGATCGCTGAAGTCGACGGAACCGCGGCCGTCGAACACGTACAGCGAGCCGTCCCACAGTCCGTCGTCGCCGAACTTCTCGCCGTAACGCACGATGCCGCCCTCGAGCTGGTACACCTCGCCGAGCCCGCGGGCCGTCATCAGGCTCGACAGCACCTCGCAGCGGATGCCACCCGTGCAGTACGTCACGACGGGCTTGCCCTTCAGGTCGTCGTAGACCCCGGAGTCGAGCAGATCCACGAAGTCGCGCGTGGTCTCGGTGGCGGGCACGACCGCGCCGCGGAAGCGCCCGATCTGCGCCTCGAGCGCGTTGCGACCGTCGAAGAACACGACCTCCTCGCCGCGCTCGGCCACGAGCTCGTGCAGCTGTTCCGGGGTGAGTCGCGCTCCGCCGCCGACGACGCCGTGCTCGTCCACGCGCAACTCGCCGGGCGCCCCGAACGACACGATCTCGTCGCGCACCTTCACGCTCAGCTTCGGGAAGTCGAGGCTGCGGCCGTGCTCGTCCAGCCCTGTGCCCTCGCTCCACTTGAGGTCGACGTCGCGGAACGGCGCGTACGACCGGAACGAGCGCGCCCACTTCTTGAGTGCGGGGAGGTCGCCACCGAGGGTGCCGTTGATGCCGTCCTTCGAGATCAGCAGTCGTCCCCGCAGTCCCAGCGCCTCGCCGAGGTCGCGCTGCCACACCCGTATCGCCTCGGGATCGGCGAGCGGGGTGAAGGCGTAGAAGAGGACGATCTTGGGGGTTGCCACCCCGGAATCCTACGTCGCCGACCTGGCCGCGGCCGGGGTCAGAGGCGGTCACGTGACGTCGCGGCTCAGGAACGCGAGGCTCCCCCCGCCGACGGCCGCGAGCACCCAGCCCGCCGTTAGCCCGGCCGGGAGAAGGCCGTACAGCTGATCGCCCGTGGAGAGCCCGACGGCGGTCACGTCGAACCCGAGGGTCTGGAGGAACGCGAGCAGCGGAAGACTCGCGGCCCCGGCGCTCCAGAACAGCGCGACGAGCGTCGCGACCCCGAGCGACAGGGACGTGACGAAGAGCGCGACGAGGTGGGCCTGGACGATCATCCCGATCCCCACTCCCCACAGGCCGGCGAGGGCACCGAGCGCGAGAGTGGCGCCCACCGCCGCTGCGTCCAGGGGAATGCCGCCCATCGTGGCCCACAGCACGACGTGGCCGCCGAGGAGTGCGACGAGCGCGACGGCCGCTCCCCCGATCGCCGACGTCGGCAGCCGGACCAGAAGGACCGCCCACCGCGGCAACAGCATCAGACGCTGCGCGATGACGCCGTCGCGCCGATCGACCGTGTACCGGAACGAGCCGTAGACCGCCGCGAGAACGGCCGCGGAGGTCGCCAGGACGGTGTGGAGTGGCGCGGTGAGGGTGTCACGGACACCGGCAGGGGCATCCGCGAGCTCTGAGGGAATGCTCGCCGCGAGCGGGAGCGAGATCACGAGCGCCGCCACCGCCGCACCGAGCAGCACGAGGTCGCCGCCGACGTCGCGCGCCTGCGCACGCAGAGCCCGACCGATCACGCGACGGCCCGGCGTCCTCGCGCCCACGCGATCCCGACCAGACCGCCCGTCCACACGAGCGCGACGCCCAGCGCCGGAAGGAGGTCGAGCAACCGCCCCTGATACGCGGGGGCTCCGATCGCGGCGAGGACCAGGCCGGGCGAGTACCTCGCGACCTCCGGCGCCGTCCGCAGCAGCGCGAACTCCACGGTCAGCGGATAGGCGAGGAGGATCGCCGCCGTCACGTAGTAGTTCCGGGTGATCCAGCCGATCGCACCTCCGAGGAGAGCGCCGAGGACGGCGCCGACGAGCGCGCCTCCGTACATTCCCCAGGCGTCGTCGCCGAGGACGAAGGACTGCCCTTCCCGTGTCAGGAGGATCGCGGCGGCCGCCGTCCAGAGCACGCAGATGACGAGAGAGGTGCCGACGGCGACCAGCGCCCCCGCCACGAGCTTGCCCGCGAAGGCGCGCCGGAACCCCACGGCGACGAGGGTCCGGTCCATCGAGCCGTAGTAGTACTCGCGGGTGACGGTGTAGGCGCCCACGAACGCGGCCGAGAGGGCCGTCCAGGCGAGGGGCTGCAGAACCTGGAGTGTCGCGGCGGCGGGCTCGAGGCCCGCGAGGTCGAAGTGCGAGCCATCCGAGCAGAGCACGTACACCGGCAGCAGGACGGCGACCAGGAAGATCGCGAGCACGGAGAAGCCGCTCACCGAACGCAGCAGCTCGCTGCGAATCACCGCCGTCACGCCGACACCCCCTCGATCAATTCGAAGTACCTGCTCTCCAGCGACTCGGCGTCGCTCGTGACGAGATCCCGCAGCGGCCCCGCGAACAGGGCGCGACGCTTGAGCACTACCACCTCATCGACCACCTGTTCGAGCTCGGGAAGCTGATGGCTCGCGATCAGCACCGTACCGCCACGGTCGGCGAAGCGCCGCAAGAAGCCGCGAAGCCAACGAATGCCGTCCGGATCCAGCCCGTTCGCCGGCTCATCCAGGATCAGTGTCCGCGGCGAGCCGACGAGCGCGGTCGCCAAGCCCAGTCGCTGCGCCATCCCCGTCGAGTAGGTCTTGACGCGGCGGCGGGCGTCGGGCGCGAGTCCCACCTCGTCCAGCACCTCATCCACGCGCTGCGACGGAGCCCCCGGCGCCAGCCGGGCGATCTCCAGATGCCGTCGCCCCGTGATGCCCACCTCGAACCCGAACCCGTCCATGTGGACTCCGACGTGCGTCGCGGGGTTCTCCAGCGACGCGAACGGGCGGCCGTCGATGAGGCACTCCCCCTCCGTCGGTCGCAGCAGCCCGACGATCGCTCGGAGGGTGGTCGACTTACCCGCCCCGTTCGGGCCGAGCAGCCCGACGATCGACCCGCGCGGCACCCCGAATGAGAGCCCATCGACCGCCGCCCGATGGCCATATCTCTTGGTGAGCCCTCGGACCTCGATCGCCCGATCCTTCCTGTTCATCCTTCTCCTACCTTTCGTCCATGAGAGTCGACAACGGCTCGGTCACTCCCGCCGTCCAGAGCGCGTGCCACAGATCGGTCGTCCCCAGATGAGCACGCGCCTGCCCGGTGCCCGGCGGGGCTGGGTGGTCTGGGGATAACTCGACGACGCCGATACTCACCGCGGCGACGGAGACGTCGGGGGCGGACACCGGGACCAGCGCGTCCAACGGCACCGTCACCGGGGTCGGGGACCGGTGCACGACCGTCCCGGTGCCGATCACCGCGCTCCCGAGGATCCCGCTGGTCATCAGGTCGACGCGGGTGCCGTCGGGGATTCCGGAAGCGCGTCCTCCTCCGGCCTGCACGAGCGACATCCGGCCGTCATGCGTCCAGAAGCCGAGCGTGACCGTGCGTGGCACGGGGATCAGGGCACCGGCGATGACGACAGCGCCGGTCATCACGGCGAGCACGGTCGCGAATCGGACTCGGGACACTCCGGCCCGGAGCACGCGCACGAGCGCCCGAAGCACGATCGTCAGCCCGGTGATCGCCACGATGACCTCCAGAGCGAGCGTGAGGACGGAGAGCACCGGGCCGCCCGCGGTACCCGCCTTCGCCACCCGTGCAACAGCGAGGAACACCAACACGCACGGCGTGAACAGGCTCGCCAGACCGAACGGCACGCTCCACCACCGCGGCACTCGCTTCTCCGACCGCCCACCCCCGAAGAGGAGCCGGACCAGGCGGTCCGAGGCATCGCGGATCGTGCGTTCGCGCAGATTCGGCTCGTCGAGAGCACTCATGAGCGCGATGTATCCGTCGAAGCGCACGAAGGGGATGAGATTGATCAGGACGATGAGGACGCACGAGACACCCGCCAGCAGCACGGCCTGACGAAGCTCGGACGGCGGGAGCGCGAGAGCGGCGACCAGAGCGACTCCGGCGGCCACCACGTGCACGGCTGGTCCGGCGAGGGCGACCGACACGCGTTGCCCACGGTCGCGGAGACGCCAGCCGTCCGTCACATCGACGAAGAACGCGGGAGCGAGATAGAAGATCATGAAACCGGCCCGACGGGGCGTGCCGCCGAAGCCGGTGAGTGTGAGGCCGTGGGCCGTCTCGTGGAGCAGGGTGAGCAGCCCGAGCACGATGACGGTGCCGAGGAGGGCGGCCAGCGGCACCGGTGTCACGAC
Organism: Microbacterium sp. K41; assembly: GCF_004794395.1. Classification (NCBI taxonomy): domain Bacteria; kingdom Bacillati; phylum Actinomycetota; class Actinomycetes; order Micrococcales; family Microbacteriaceae; genus Microbacterium; species Microbacterium sp. K41. Next base: position 4,550 of record NZ_SSDO01000447.1, read on the forward strand.
GACCCGGACGACATCCGCCGCCTGAAGAAGGGCGGCAACAGCCCCGAGCCCGGCCATGACGACTGGGATCAGCATCACCCTCTTGGGAAGCGACGGGAGCAGACGGTGCAACCGTCGGAAGAGCTCGGGCGCACGCAGGGTCGCGACCTGCAGGGTGAGCGGGGCACGATACGACAGCCGCCCCGGCGGGATTCTTCCTGCGCCCTCCAGCAATCCGCTCGCTCGGAAGCGCTCGACGAGTCGAAGGAAGCTCTCCGAGGACTCGGACGGTGCGAAGCGGGTGCGGAGGACGTGGAGCGGTGTCTCGCCGTCCATCGCCTCCAGCAGATCGACGACGGAGCGCGAGACCCGCGACATCGGAACGCCGTGCACGGACGCGACCCACACCGCGTCCTCCCCGACACGTTCGAAGGAGACGTCTGCGGAGCGCACGGGACGGTCCTCGGCACCCAGCGGGGCGGTCCCGCGAAAGCGCTGCCGGTGGGGCGGCTCAGGCGACGGCATCGTCAGCCGCGATCGTCGTGGAGGAAACCGCGGACGTCGTCACCATCACGATCTCCGCACCCTGCGGAGACCGTACGGGAGAAACGTTCGGTTCCTCGAACCCGGCGTCCGCGATCTCACGGCAGATCTCATCCAGGCCGAGAACCTGCAGGCGGCTCGTGAACACCGTCACCCTTCCCCCCGGTACCAGATCGTCCGCGCGCAGCCAGTTCACGAGTCGGGCGGAGCCGTCGTCCTCGATCTGCTGGCTGAACAGATACCTCTCCGCGCCATCCGGCCCCGGGACCCAGATCTTCTCGGTCCTCGTCACGCGCAGTTCCGCTTCCGCGATGGCCCCCGCCAGCGTGAATGCGAAGAGACCGCCCGGAGCGAGGTGCCGCCGAACGGCGGCGTACAGCGCAGCGCGGTCTTCCCCGTTCAACAGGGTGAGAGAGGTGGCACCCAGGATGACCAGGCGGAAGCGTCGCGCGAGCGTGAAGTCGCGCATGTCCGCCACGACGCACTCCACGGCGGATTCCCCCGGGAGGACGTGCCGCACGAGGGCCAGCATGTCGGCCGACAGGTCGAGCGCGATCACGCGCCGGCCCGAGCGCACCAGAGGGATCGTGAGCCGTCCGCTTCCCGCCGCGAGGTCGAGGATCGGACCCTCGGTCTTCCGCGCGAGCGCGAGCACCTCCCGGATCTCGGCACGATCGGAGCCGACGAGCCGTTCGTAGAAGGTACTGCCCGCAGCCGCGTACAGGTCCTCCGGCACGGCGTGCGCGCCGACCGCGCGGAGCCGTGCGGCCACCGCCTCCGTGATCAGATCTGCCATTCGTCTTCGCCTTCCCGGTGTGAGCGGGCGCGGGCCCCCGCCTGCGGCCCGCACCCTTCTGTCAGGTGGCGATCGCCACCGCCCCGCCGATGATGGCGATGATGTAGCTGGCGTGCTCCCACCACTCCATCGGTGTGTCGAGTTGCTCGAGCTCCACGAACTCGATCGATGCCTTCTGCACTGTGCACCTCCTTGGGCACTCGTCCGAGTGCGTCTCCTACGTCAGAGCGAGGATCCCGATGATCACTCCGACGGCGAAACCCCGCATGAAGTCATCGCCGTCGTTGAGCGCGTCCATGGCCTCGAGTTCTGTGAACTCGAGCGTCGGCGTCGCAGCGTGCATGCTCACCTCCCTTCGCTCTCTCCCGCCGTCAAGTCAGATCACGTGGCCATCGCCGCGCCCGCACCGATGAGGATCAGAGCACCGATGACGCCCTTGTAGAAGCTGTCCCAGCTCGGGGCCTCCATGGGATCCAGCTCTTCGAATCGGATGCACGTGTCACTGCGTGGTTCCATCTCGTTCACCTCCTTCCTTCGTCGATCGTCCGGCTTTCGCCGCTGCGTTTCGGAGGCTCCATCTGCCGTCGCCCAGCACAGCGCGGAGGTCTCCCGCGTCGAGCCCGTGGAGCATCGGCCGACGCCCGCCCCACGACTGCTCGGCGGCCTCGGCGATGCTGTGCAGGAGCGCTGCGGCCGGCCGGGGCGGACTCGGAATCCGCCACCGCTCGAGCAGCGCGTCGATGCCGTCCGCCGGGTCGAGGGGAAGGGCCACCGCGTGAGCGACACGCGCCCAGAAGTCCGCGAGACTCTCCCGGTCACCCCAGCGAGCGTCGCCCGCTCCGATTCGGCGCCAGACCGCGCCGATGACCGCCGCCGTCGCGACCATCTTGCGCACGCCCAGGTGAGAGGAAACCTCGTTCGCCAGATACCAGTGCCGCGCGCTGAAGGGATCGCCTCCACGCAGCGCCGCGCTGCGCTGCGTGGCTCCGCTCAGACGCGCGAGGCGCTGTCTCCCCGAGGGCGATCCGGCGTCGTGCGCCGCGGTCTCGAGCAGGGCCCTTCCGAGAGCGACGGCGTCGCTGTCGGCCCTCGGGCTTCGTTGGACGCTGGTCGCCGCACCCGCGATGCGCAAGAACGCCTCCAGCGCTCCCTCGCGCACCGCACCCGGGCTGAGGGTGGAGAAGTTCCACGGGTCGACCAGGGCGTGGCGGGGGCGGAGGGCGCGGCCGACGATCAGTCGAGAGCCCCGTTCGTTCGTGAGGATGCCGACGCCGTTCGTCTCCGACGAGGTTCCCAGCGTCGTCGGCACGGCCACGAGGTCGACGGGCGGGAGTGCGTCGGGCAGGACGGTGAGCGCGGACAGCCGCGCGTGCCCGATGGCGTAGTCGAGGAGATGACCCCGGGCCAGCGCGAGCGCGGCGATCTTGCCCGCGTCGAGGATGCTTCCACCTCCGACGGCCACCACCACCTCCGGCGGGCGGTCCATCATCTCGCGAGCGATCGCGAGGACCGCTCTGACATCGGCGCGCCCGGTGTCGAGTGTCCGCGTGCGCACCGAGCGTCCGGTGGGAAGCGGGAGCACCGCGGCCGGATCTGCGATGACGAGCGCCTCACGCCCTGCCGTCAGCTGACGCGTCATCCGACGGGCGATCCCCGGTCCGTGCCAGAGAGTCGGAACGCGACCCGCGAATCCGCTGGTCATGAGAGCGCCCCACGTGCCTCGGCGAGGCCGGCGCGGACGGCGGTGTCGACCTCTCGCAGCTCCGGCGCGCCGAAACCGTACGCCGGGATCAGCTCGATCGCACTCGGCCCCGGATGCACGACGACACCGTGATCGGCGATCGCGGAGACGACCCGCAGGACGGCGGCTCCGGAGAGCTCCTGACCGTGCTCGTCACGAAGGGCAAGCCCGACGAAACACCCGCGACCGGTGCTGTCGGCGATCAGCTGCTCCGTCTTCCACGACCGCACCAGGTTCTGCAGTTCGACGGCCAGCGCCTGTGTCGCCGACTCCACGTCGATACGACGCAGCTCATCGATCACGGCGAGGATCGCTGCCGCGCACATCGGGGTCCCCGCTTGCGTCTCCCCGTGCACGAACGTCCATCCGCCGTCTGTGAATGCGACGGCGATCTCTTGCCCCACCAGGAGTGCGGCGGCCCCCATCGCGCCGTTGGTCAACGCTTTCGACAGGATGAGCACGTCGGGTGCGGCGGGCCAGGTGTCGGTCGCGAACATCGTGCCCGTGCGGCCGAAACCCGTCGCGACCTCGTCGGCGACGACGAGGAAGCCGTACTCCTCGCGCAGGGCGAGAAGGCGATCGACGAACGCGTCGGAGAGCGCGTGCGCGCCGCTGCCCAGGATCGGTTCCACGACGACCGAGGCCACCCGCGAGCCCTCCCGTGCCATCAGGGTCGCCAGCTCCTCACCGTCGTCGTGCGCCGACACGTGCCGCACGGAGCGGCGGTCGACGGCGTACACGGACTGCAGGAGATCGTCACCGCTCAGGGCGTGACTGCCGTACATCGTGCCGTGATAGCTGCCGCGGAGGCCGACGCTGATCGTCCGGTCCCGGCGCCCCTTCTGCGCCCAGTACTGGCGGACGAGTTTCATGGCTGCGTCGTTCGCCGCCCCGCCGGAGGTGGAGAAGATCACGCGGCGGTAGCGGAGCGAGCCGGCGAGGTCGATGAGAGCGTCCGCAGCGTGTTCGGCGTAGCGATGCGGAGCCCGGAAGAGGGAGAGATACGAGGCGTCGCGGCTCGCCCGACTCACGGCTTCGGCCACGGCAGGGTTGCCGAAGCCCAGCGGGACGTTCCACAGCCCGCTCGTCGCACAGAGCCGCGTCGAGCCGTCCGCGAAGGCAATCCGATGACCCGCGGCTCCGACCGCGACCCGGTCCGGCGCGAAGGTCGTGTCCGCCGGCAGCATCGAGGTCCAGAGGGCGTGCGGCGCGCTCACCGCACGGCTCCTGTCGTCGAGGACGAGTCGACGGCTCGCCGCCCGCAGTGCACGCCGAGCGCATCGATCGCTTCGAGGCAGAGCGAGAGCGCCTGGGACTTCGGCACCTCGAGCTGTCGCGCCACGCGCGCGGCCGCACTCTCCGTATCGCTGGACGTCTGCGTGACCGCCACGACCCTGGCCGTGTCGGGGGACAGCAGCTGCCGGCGCCGCGTCGTGAGATCCGCGAGCAGAAACCCGTCCCCCGTCTCGAGGAGAAGCGGATCGGCGGTCCGGGGTTCGGCATCGCAGAGCCCGTCGTCGAAGGGCGTCCAGCCGAAGCCCGCGATCGCCGCGTCGGTGCTCGCGAGGGAGAGGGTTCTCATCAGCTCCAGTGCCGTGAGGTATCGCCCGACCCAGCCCCGCGTGCGGAGGTCGTCGAGCACCCTGTCTCGGGGCATGACTCCGCCCACCAGGGCGGCCCCCGGCAGCGCTGCAGCGAGAAGAGACGGCAGCTCGGTGACCGCACCGACCACCTCGCCCTGCATGCCCGCCGAGACCCGCCCGTCGCTGCGGACGCGGACGGCACTCGGACGCATCAGCGCTACGGGAGAAGCGAGCGCGACGCGGTCCGCGAGGAGCACGCGGGCATCGAGCAGGGCGGCGGGAAACACGCCGGTGCGTCGAGCGAGCTCCGCATCGTCGAGGAATGCCCGCCAGCTCGTCTCATCGGAGAATCCGACGACGATCGGTCCCACGATCTGTACGAAGGCCGCCGCGATGTAGTCCTGGCGCTCGACGCCGTGCGGGCCGAGGAACAGCTCATCGCCGATGTCGTCCCACCCACCCCCGTAGCGGATGACCTCGGCGTGGGTCTCGCACGGCTCACTCCCATCCGGCAGGAAGACCGCGTCGCGGCCTTCGGCGGCCGCCAGGACCTGGCGGGCGGGGGCGTTTCGATCCACGAAGAACACCCGCGAGTAATGATGGCGCTCACCGGTTATCCACTCGCGCAGAGCGCGCGCACCGAAGATCTCATCGCCCGACATCAGGGCGTCCCTCTTTCTTGCGCTCGCATGATTCCCCCGGGGTGCGACCTCCCCAGTGTCGGTCGCGTCCTCACTTGAGGTTATACAGCACCCTCGTGAGGTGCAATATTACACATCTGCCTCTTCGGATGACGTCCCCGGGCCCGGTCACGCGCACCACATCGCATCGGATAGGATGGACAGGTTGTTCCCTGGTGACGTGTCCGAGCGGCCGAAGGAGCACGCTTGGAAAGCGTGTGTTGTGCAAGCAACCGCGGGTTCGAATCCCGCCGTCACCGCCAGAAAGCCAGAAGGGTCTCCGCGCCAGCGGGGGCCCTTCTGGCTTTCTCCCGAGCATCGTGGGATTCGGGGAGGAGTGAGCGCAGCGAGCACCGGAGTCCCGCCGTCACCGCCAGAAACGAGAAGGCCCCCGCCGTTGCGGGGGCCTTCGTCGTCGGATGGGGAGGCGTCAGCGCGCCCCGGCCTCGTCATCGAAGCGCACGCCGTAGGTGATGCCGCCGGGGGTCTCCGCGAGACGGGTCATGCCGAGCCGGTCGTAGAACGCCGCCGCACCCGCGTTGGCCGGATCCATGCCCAGGTGCAGGGCGGGCACACCGCGGCGGCGGAGCTCGTCGAACAGCGTCTCCACCAGGCGCCGCCCCATCCCCTGCCCCTGCGTCTCGGGCAGCAGGTCGATGTGCAGGTGGGCCGGGTACGCGGCGGCGTGCGGCTCGGCGCCGGGCTCGCGCGTGTAGGCGTAGTCGATCAGGCGGCTCTCGCGTCCGTCCACGGCCTCGGGGCGCGGGTAGCGCTCGCGGAACGGAGGCCACCACACGTCGCGGAACCAGGCGTAGAACGCGTCGGTGTCGTCGGTCGCGACGAGGTAGCCGATCGCCCGGCCGTCGTCTCCCTCCACGACCCACGCGAGGTCGGGGTGGCGCTCCACGTACGGCACGGCGAACAGCGCGCCCCACAGGTCGTCGTCCGACAGGATGCCGGTGGCGTCACCGCCGGCATCGGCGGTCTTGAGACAGATCTCGTACATCGCGGCACGGTCGGTGGGCCGGTAGGGGCGGATACGCGCCACGGAGCACTCCTCGGGTCGGGTCAGGTCTGGCTCAGCCTATCGGCGCGGGCCGCACGGTCCGCCACGTCGGCGCGCACCCACGGCAGCAGCCAGGCGGCGAGCGCCAGCACCACACCCGCACCGACGAGAGCGCCGCCGAGCGTGTCCGTCGCCCAGTGCACCGACAGGAACGTGCGCGACAGCGCCATCGCCAGCACCCAGACCGCTCCGGCGATCGCCGTCCAGACGCGGGGGAAGAGGACCCAGACGACCACCGCGATGGTCGCGGCGTTCGCGGTGTGCCCGGACGGGAAGGAGCCGTAGTCGCTCACCACGAGCATGTCGTCGGGACGAGCGCGCCCGAAGATGTTCTTCAGCAGCTGCACCGCTCCGGCACTCGCGAGGAAGCAGATCGCTGCGAACAGCGCCCCTCGCCAGCGCCGCAGCAGCAGGAGGATCAGGATCGCCAGGAGCGGGACCCCGAGGATGGCGACCCAGCCGCCGCCGATCCAGTTCAGCACCAGGGCGAAGTCGAGCATCCAGTCGGCACGGATGCGCACGATCGTCTCGTTCCACCACCGGTCGAACCCGAAGGTCTGCGGGGAGGTGAGCACGACGACCGCGCCCAGTGCGGTGGCCAGGAGCAGGCAGGCGACGCCCCACCAGAGCAGCATCCGTCGATTCATCGTCCTATTCTGACCGATGCTCGGGCGACCTCAGGGCGTCAGCATGCCGACGGTGCGCGGGCGCACCACGAACCACAGGGCGAGGATGCCCACCGCGGCGCAGCCCACCATGACCGAGGCCATGGTGGTCGCGGTGATCCCCGCGTCCTGCGAGATCCAGCCCACCAGCGGCGAGATGAGCCCCGCGACGCCGAAGTTCGTCGCGCCGATGATCGACGCGGCGGTGCCTGCGGCCTTGCCGTGACGGTCGAGCGCGAGCACCTGCACGTTCGGGAACGTGAAGCCGCAGGCGGTCATGAACACGAACAGCGGGATCACGGTCCCCCACAGGCCGAGGCCGAGCTGGTCGGTGATGACGATGGCGGAGGCGGCAAGCAGCAGCACCGCAGTGGAGTACGCCATGACCCACTGCGGCCCGAAGCGCGCGGCGAGGCGCGACGCGGTCTGCACGCCGATCACGACGCCGAGGGAGTTCACCGCGAACAGCAGCCCGTACTGCTGCGGGTCGAGCCCGTGCGTCACCTGGAACAGGAACGGCGACGCCGACAGGTACGAGAACAGGCCGGAGAACGTCATGCCGCCGATCACGAGCACCCCGAGGAACACCCGGTCGGTCAGCACGGACCGGTACCGCTCGCGCATGGTCGCGCCACCGGGGTCCTTGCGTCGCGCGACCGGGAGGGTCTCCCGGATGAACAGCACCGTCGACACGAGCATCACCACGCCGTAGGCCGCGAGCACGCCGAAGATCCCGCGCCAGGGCATGAGCGTCAGCAGCCACGAGCCGATCAGCGGGGCGATCACGGGTGCCACGCCGGACACGAGCGCGAGCCGCGAGAGCATCACCACCAGGCGTCGCCCGCCGAACAGGTCGCGCACCACGGCCATCGCGACCACGCCGCCCGCCGCGGCGCCGATGCCCATCAGCACCCGGGCAGCACCGAGCAGCGGCAGGTCGGGGGCGAACGCGGCACCGAGGCTGGCCAGCACGTGCAGCGCGGTCACGGCGATGAGCGGAGTGCGGCGGCCGATCTTGTCGCTGAGCGGTCCGACGATGAGCTGACCGAGCGCGAAGCCGATCATGGTGCCGGTCAGGGTGAGCTGGATCGCGGCGGCCGTGGTCTGGAAGTCCTCCTCCAGCACGGGGAACGCGGGCAGGTAGAGGTCGATCGTGAACGGCCCGAGGGCCGTGAGGGCTCCGAGCAGGATGATCGTGAGCGTGCGACGTCCGAGCGGGATCGCGTCGCCCGGGTGCAGCATGATCGGCGCGGTGGCCGGGTTCGATCCGAGCGTGCGGATGGCGCCGGTGGGCGACGAGGTGCGGATGCTGCCGGTCGCGGTGCGTTCGGGCGCGGGCCCGGGGGTGGTCGGAGTGCTGTCGGTGCGAGGGGCGTCGGACACGAGGTCCTTCCAGAATCGGCGGAGCGTGGTCGAATCGATTCGGCCAGGGGAACCCTTCATGCTACCGTCGCCGCCTCGTCCAGCGGGACGGCGAACGCACCCCCGGAGCGCTCCGGGGGTGCGTCGTCGATCCCGTACGGGGAGTGCTGAGGCCGGTCAGCCGAGGCGCGCGAGGCCCTCCTCGAGATCCGCGATCAGATCCGTGACGTCCTCGATGCCGACCGACAGCCGCACCACGTTCTCGGGCACCGCGAGCTCGGTCCCGCGCACCGAGGCGTGCGTCATCTCCGGCGGGTAGCCGATCAGCGACTCGACCCCGCCGAGCGACTCGGCCAGCTGGAACACGCTCGTGCTCTCCGCGAACGACCGCGCCGCCTCGGCACCGGCCGCGAGCCCGAGCGACAGCATGCCGCCGAAGCCGCTCATCTGCCGCGTCGCCGCCGCGTGACCCGGGTGCGACGACAGGCCGGGGTAGTACACCTCGGCGAACTCCGGTCGCGCGGCCGCCCACTCCGCGATCGCCTGGGCGTTCTCGGAGTGCTGCCGCATGCGCACCGCGAGGGTCTTGATGCCGCGGGTGGTGAGCCAGGCGTCCAGCGGCGCCGAGACCGCACCCACCGCGAACTGCTGGAACTTGACCGGCTCCACGAAGCGGTCGTCGCCGAACACCACGGCCCCGCCGAGCACATCGGAGTGCCCGCCGAGGTACTTCGTGGTGGAGTGCACGACCAGGTCGGCGCCGAGCGCCAGCGGCTGCTGCAGCGCGGGCGACGCGAACGTGTTGTCCACCACCACGAGCACCCCGGCCGCGTGGGCGATCTCGACGATCAGCGCGATGTCGACCACCTTCAGCAGCGGGTTGCTCGGCGTCTCCAGCCAGACGATCCGCGTCTCGGGGCGGATCGCCGCCCGGAGGGCATCCGGGTCGGACAGCTCGGCGGTCGTGGTGACGATGCCCCACGGCGCCAGCACCTTCGTCAGCAGACGGTAGGTGCCGCCGTAGACGTCGTTGCCGAGCAGCACGTGGTCGCCCGGCTTCAGGATGCCGCGCAGCAGCGCATCCTCCGCGGCGAGCCCCGACGCGAACGACAGCGCGCTCACGCCGCCCTCCAGAGCCGCGAGCTGCGTCTCCAGCGACGACCGCGTCGGGTTGCCCGCGCGGTTGTACTCGTAGCCGTCGCGGAAGCCGCCGATGCCGTCCTGCACGTGGGTCGAGGACTGATAGATCGGCGGGATGATCGCCCCGGTGGTCGGGTCGGGCGCTTGGCCCGCGTGGATGGCTCGGGTGGCGAAGGCGTGCTCGGACATGTCCTCAGCCTACGACCGGGCTTCGCGCGCCGACGGCCCCTGTTACGCCCCGCGTCAGCGCGACAGGTACGCCAGCAGGTCCTGCCGGGTGAGCACCGTGTGCGGCTTGCCGTCTTCCGTCACCAGCAGCGCGTCGGCCTCGGCGAGGGCCGCCCTGGCCTGCGCCACCGGCGCGTGGATGCCGACCAGCGGCAGCCGCTCCCCCACGTGCGCACCGACCGCATCGCTGGGCTCGGCGTCGCCGCGGAACAGCAGGTCGAGCAGGCCCTTCTCGTCGACGGTGCCCACGACCTCGCCCATCATCACGGGCGGCTCGGCGCTCAGCACGACGAGCTGCGACACGTCGTACTCCGTCATCATGCGGATCGCCTCCAGCACGGTGTCGGTGGGATGCGCGTGGACGAGGTCGGGCAGCCCGTGTCCCGTCCGCGACGGGCGGGCGGCCAGCACGTCCGCGACGGTCTCGCCCTCCTCCACTTCGCTGAAGCCGTACGAGCGCATCCAGCCGTCGTTGAAGATCTTTCCGAGGTAGCCGCGCCCCCCGTCGGGCAGCAGCACGACCATCACCGCCTCCGCGGGCAGGTCGCGGGCCACCCGCAGGGCGCCGACCACGGCCATGCCGCTCGACCCGCCGACGAGGATGCCCTCCTCGCGCGCCAGCCGTCGCGTCATCGCGAAGGCCTCGGCGTCGCTCACGGCCACGATCTCGTGCGGCACGGAGGGATCGTAGGCGCCGGGCCAGATGTCCTCCCCCACGCCTTCGACCAGGTACGGCCGCCCGGTGCCTCCGCTGTAGACGCTGCCCTCGGGGTCGACGCCGACGATGCGCACGCGGCCGTCCGACACCTCGCGCAGGTAGCGGCCCGTGCCCGTGATGGTGCCGCCCGTGCCCACTCCGGCGACGAAGTGCGTGACCGCGCCCTCGGTGTCGCGCCAGATCTCCGGCCCGGTCGTCTCGTAGTGGCTGCGCGGACCGTTCGGGTTCTCGTACTGGTTCGGCTTGAACGCCCCGGGGATCTCCCGCGCCAGCCGGTCGCTGACGCTGTAGTACGACTCGGGGCTGTCGGCGGCGACCGAGGTGGGCGTGACCACGACCTCGGCCCCGTAGGCGCGGAGCACGTCGATCTTGTCCTCGCCGACCTTGTCCGGCACGACGAACACGCACCGGTAGCCGCGCTGCTGGGCGACCAGGGCGAGGCCCACCCCGGTGTTGCCGCTGGTGGGCTCGACGATCGTGCCGCCGGGGGCGAGGTCGCCGTTGGCCTCGGCCGCGTCGATGATCCGGGTCGCGATGCGGTCCTTTGCCGACCCGCCGGGGTTGAGGTACTCGAGCTTGACGAGCACCGTGCACGCGATGCCCTCCGTGACGCGCTGGAGCTTCACGAGGGGCGTGTCGCCGACCAGGTCGACGATCGATTCTGCGTAGGCCATGAGCCCAGAATACGGCGGCACCACGGCGCCCACGCGGGTGTGACGACGCCGACGAGCTGCCCGTCGTGGCGGGTATACCGGGTGATCGCCGCTGCGATGCTAGCCTGCCCGCGCGGCGGGGAGTCCATCGGAAGCGGCGGGGACCCCGTGAAGGAGCACCACCATGTCCATCCGACCATCGAGCCCCTGGATCCGCGCCGCCGCCGCCCTGGCCCTCGGCTGCCTCCTGCCGCTCGCCGCGGCCACCGGCGAACAGGCTCTCGCCGCGAGCGGCTCCCCCGCGCGACCGGCCACCCGAGACGCCGGCGCCTCCCCCGACCGTCAACGCCACGAGCCGCTCATCATCGCCCATCGCGCGGGCACGGCCGACTACCCCGAGAACACCCTGGAGGGCATCCGCGGCTCGCTCGACGACGGCGCCGACGGACTCTGGCTCACGGTGCAGCTGTCGAAGGACGGCGTGCCGGTGCTGTACCGCCCGGTCGACCTCGCCGCGAACACCGACGGCACCGGCACGGTCGCGGAGCACACCGCCGACGAGCTGACCGGGTTGAACGCCGGCTGGAACTTCCACCCCCGCGGCAGCACCGACACGCCCTACCGCTCGGGTGCGGCACTGCTGCCCACCCTCCGCCGGGCGCTGGCCGAGGTGCCGGCGGATCGACTGCTGTTCCTCGACCTCAAGCAGGCGAACCCGGAGCCGCTCGTGCAGGCCGTGCTCGCGGTGCTGCGCGAGACCCACCGCACGGCGAACACGGTCGTGTACTCCACCGACGCGGTAGCGAGCGGCGCGGCCAGGACGGCCGGAGACGTGCAGGTCGCCGAGGACCGCGACCTCACGCGCGAGCGGCTGCTCGAGATCGCCCTGGCCCACCACTGCGACGCGCCTCCGGCCGCGGGGACGTGGATGGCGTTCGAGGACCGGCGGACGGTCGCCGTGAGCGAGACGTTCACCTCGGGCACCGCGACGACCGAGGTGGAGGTGACGCCGTGGGACCGCGAGTCGGTCGCGTGTCTCGACCCGAAGGACCGCGTGAACCTGATGGTGATCGGCGTGACGGACGCGGAGCGGTACCGCGAGCTCGGTCGCCTGGGCATCGACGCCGTGCTGGTCGACTCTCCCCGCGACGCGGTGGCGTGGCGAGACGGCCGCTCCCGCTGAACCGGCACGGGTATGACCGAAGGGGCCGGGCACCTGGTGGTGTCCGGCCCCTCCGCGTGCCCCCTCGGCTTCGGCTTCTGTTCCTCCTCACGACCGCGGCGGGTGCCGCGGCGCGTGTCCGTGGCGGGTTATCGCGGCATGGTGAGGGCGGCGTCGAAGGTGAGGTCGGGTGTGCCGCGGTAGTTGGCGTGGACCGACGCGGCCAGCACGTTGGTCCCCTCCTTCACCAGCGTCGCCGGAACCTGGAACGTCACCCGCGCCCCCGCCGCCTTCGTCGCCCGCGGCGCCGCCGTCGCATACGTGTTCTGCGTGATCGACCCGGCGGGCAGATTCGCCCGCCCCAGCTCCACCCCGTTCAGATACAGCACCACCCCGTCATCGGCGATCACCGACACCGTCCCGTCCTTCACCGACGCCGCATCCGACACCGTGAACGACGTCCGGAACTGCGCACTCAACGGCTTCGTGGCCAGGTTCGACGGATCGATGTTCGTCGCCACCGTCGCCCCCCGCCCCAGCACGCCCTTCCCGACCGCCCACGACGACGCATCAAACCCGACCGCGTTCCAGTCGCCCGGCAACGCATCACCGGAGTACCGCCACGACCAGGCCGACCCGTTCGGCACCGACACCGCCGGGCCCACCGGAACCGCAGCCGTCGTCGTCGCCTGCACCGTCGCCGGAGTCGACGCCACCCCCGCAGCCGACACCGCCGTCACCGTATACGTATACGCCGTCGACGCCGTCAGCCCGGTATCCGTGAACGTCGTCGCCGGAGCCGTCACCGTCCCCACCTTCACCCCGTTCCGCGACACCACATACGACGCCGCCGCCGTCGAACCCGCCGGAGCCGACCACCCCAACACCACCGACGTCTGCGCCGGCGTCGCCACCAGACCCGTCACCGCGGCCGGAGGCGCGGCCCGCTCGCCCGTGAACGCCAGGTCGAACCCGAGATCCGCGGTCGTGCGGTAGTTCGCGTGCACCGACACCGCCAGCACGTTGGTGCCCTCCGTCAGTGCGCCGGCCGGAACGGTGAACACCGCGCGCGTGCCCGCCGCCGACGACTGCGCCACCGCCGCCGTCGCGTACGTGTTCTGCGTGACCGCGCCGGCCGGCATCCGCACCCGCCCCAGCTCACGGCCGTTCAGGTACACCACCGCGCCGTCGTTCGCGATGAGAGAGACCTTCGCATTCGTCACGCTCGCCGCACTGGTCACCGTGAACGTCTTGCGGAACTGCGCGCTCAACGGCTTGGTCGCCAGGTTCGAGGGATCGATGTTCGTCGCCGCCCCCGACACGCCCCGCCCGAACAGCGCCTTCCCGACCGGCCACGACGACGCGTCGAACGTGGTCGCGTTCCACGTGGCCGGCAGCGCGTCCGACGAGTACCGCCACGACCACGAGTCCCCGTTGCCCACGAACGTCAGCGCGTTCGCCGGGGCCGGAGCGACCGTGAACGCCGCCGTCGACGCCGACCGGTTGCCCACCGCATCCCGCGCCCGCACGAAGTAGTTCGCGGCGGTCGAGGTCACCGGCACGGTGTACGAGGCCGAGGTCGTGGAGGCGATCACTCGGTTGCCCTGCAGCACCTCGTACGTCACACCCGAACCCGCATCCGTCGACGCGCCCCACGTCAGCGTCGCCGTCTTCCCGTCTGCCGATGGGGTCGACGACACCGCCCCCGGGGTCGTCGGCGCCACCGCATCCCGCGGCGCGAAGCGGATGAACCCGCCCGACCACTGCTCCGCACCACCCGGAAGCTGCGACCGGTTGAAGTCGCCACCCACCCACAGGGTGCCGGTGCTGTCGAAGAACGTCCCCCACGCGCCGTACCCCTCGCGCGCCTCCAGCGTCGGTGACCAGTCCGGGATGTACTTCCCGGTTTTCGGGTCCCAGGCGCCGACCAGGTTGATCTTGTCCGCTTCGTCGAAGCCGCCGACGAGAGTGTTGCTGAACGCGTCATCATAGACATAGTCGCCACAGTGACAGCCACCGATCACGACGGAGCCGTTCGTCTCCACGGTCTGCAGGTCACCGCCGACGAGGGGCACGGAACCGCTGAGCAACTCGAAGCTGTTCCGGTCGTAGGAGAACATCGAGTGCTGCGAGCCCCCGAGCCAGACTCGACCATCCACCTCGACCACTCCCAGCTGCCACACCTGGTTGATGTAGTTGCCGTCGTCGTCCTTGCGGTTGTCGCTGAAGGTCGGCACCCACGGCGTCGGCACGAGGGGCGCGCCCGCGACCGTCTGCAACGCCGCCGCGCTCGGGGTGGAACTGGTGTCCTTCATCAAAAAGTAGCCGGAGTAGTACGCGCGGTCGCCGGCGTCGTTCGCGTCGACCGATGCCGCCGTGCCGTTCAGATTCGCGTTCCAGTTCGTGTCCGGCTTGCCGGTGGACAGGATGATGCGACCGCCATTCCAGGCGCTCGCGCTCGTCGTCGACCCGACCGCCGTCAAATGGGTGAAGGAGCCGGCGACGTAGAGGTCGTCGCCGCGCAGGTCTAGGTCGCGCACGAAGGGCAGGCCCCCGGTCGTCCGGTGCTCCGCTTTCACCTGCCACCCTGACAGCTGCCCCGTGTGCGGATCGAGAAAAGCCAGAGCCGGTTGCGCTGTGCCGTTCACGGTGGTGAATTGCCCGCCGATCGCGATGCGGCCGTCCGGGAGCGCCTGGATGGACTTGACCTGCCCGTCGAGCTTCGGGCGGAAGGAGGACACCCAGCCACCGGTCTTCACGTCGAACGCCGCGAGATACGGCTGCTCGACCTGTCCGGCACCGTCGCGGCTCTGCTGGACGTGGAGGAAGTTGCCCCCGACGAACACCGCGCCCGCGGCCTCGCCGAAGTCGGATACCTCGATGTTCGCCTCGCCGGTGCGCCCGTTCGCCAGCCCCGACACACCCCACGAGCTCTTCACAGCGGCGGAGTTCGGGATCTCGGGAAGCGTCTGAGGCGCGGACGTCGTGTCGGGCGCGGTGGCGAAGTCCAGCTCGGCGAGCCGGAGCTGCGGCCGCAGGAACACCTGGGCGAAGGGCGTGGCATAGCCCTGATCGGGCGGGCCCCAGAGGTACGACGAGTCGTCTGTCGTACCCTGGACGGTCCATCCGTAGGCCCAGCCCATGCGGTACCCGTGCGTCGCGCGCTGCGAGAAGACGATATTGTCCAGACCCCCGCGGCTCGTGACGTTGGTGCTCAGACCTCCGGTGCCGCTGGAACTCACCCCGCCCGCGGCGTCAACGAAGCTCCACGCCGCTACGGAGTGCTTGGCGCCGAAGGTCCACTCCCAGCGGTCGCTCTTCGCGAGCGAGAACCGCACCTCCTGCCAGGCACTGCCGGCGGCGTTGGTCGCGCGCCGCACGCGGATCCCGTCGGGCAGAGCATCGGGGCGGCCGTTGTTCAGCAGGCCGTCGACGGTCTTGGCGGGCAGCTCGGCCGGAGCGAACGCGGCCGTTCCCGTGGGCGTGTTCGCCACCTGCTCCGGCGTGCCGAGACCGTTGTAGCTCTCCTTCCACGCCTCCCGACCCCGACCGACGAGCACCCACCCGCCGCCGTCGGTCGTCTGGTCGCAGTAGAACTGCTGCGGGTAGACCAGGCCTGGCGTCACCAGCCAGTACACGCCGTCCGCCGCCGCCGGGTTGTTCTGCTTGATCTCCCAGCACGACGCCGCCGCCGTCTCCTGCGTGCGCCCGTCCGGGCCCGAGGCGACCACCGCCGACGCCGCGCCCGGCGTGAGCAGGGCGCCCACCACTGCGAGGGCTGCGATGGCAGCCCCCATGACCGCGCGGCCTCCCCAGGCGCGCGCGCGATTCCCCACGATGTTCATCTGTTGTTGTGTCTTTCTGGCTTCCGACATCAGCTCTCGCTGCGGACGCGCCGCCGCGGCACACTCCTGCCACGGCGAAACGCAGACACGACACTGCAGACTGCCGGACCGGATGCCCCAAACATCCGGACCGGATCGCTCCACCCCCGAGCGGACGTCCCCAGATCGTCCCTATGCCATGAGACGGGATCGGGAGCGTTCCATTACGCAGAGACACCCGTTCCGATCATGTGAAGTTCCTGCATGCCGCCGCCGGGACGCCCCGCCGAGCCCGTCCGCGACACACGGAAGGGGCCGGCCACCGCGACGGTGACCGGCCCCTTCCGGCGAGCGCTCCTGTCTCGACTACCCCTTGGTGGACCCGGCGAGCAGGCCGCGCACGAAGTAGCGCTGCAGCGCGAAGAACACGATCAGCGGGATGATGATCGACACGAACGCACCCGCCGTGAGCAGGTACCAGTCGTTGCCGCGCGTCCCGGTGATCTCGGCCAGCAGCTTCGTGATCGGCGCGGCCGCTCCGTCGGCGAACACCAGCGCCACGAGCAGGTCGTTCCACACCCACAGGAACTGGAAGATCGCGACCGAGGCGATCGCCGGCATCGTCAGCGGCAGCACGACGCGGAAGAAGATCTGACCGCGCGAGGCGCCGTCCACGCGGGCCGCCTCGATGATCTCACCGGGGATCTCCGACATGAAGTTGTGCAGCAGGTAGATCGCCAGCGGCAGCGCGAACATCGAGTGCGCGATCCACACCTGCGCGTAGCCGTCCGATGCTCCGAGCGGCAGGGTCACCTGCAGACCGAACAGGTTGAGGCCGCGCGAGAACGAGCTGAGCAGCGGCACCAGCGCCATCTGGATCGGCACGATCTGGAGCGCGAACACGAAGATGAACAGGGCGTTGCGGCCCTTGAAGTCGATCCACGCGAACGCATACGCCGCCATGGCCGCGATCATCAGCGGCACCACGGTCGCCGGGATCGTGATGGCGATCGAGTTGATGAACGACTCGAGGATGGTCAGCTGCGTCGTGCCGGACTGCAGCACATCGACGTAGTTCTCCAGCGTGACCTGCGGGTTCGTGAAGAACGTCCACCATCCGGTCGACTGGATCTCGTCGCGCGGACGGAACGACGAGATGAACAGCCCGAGCGTCGGGATGGTCCACAGGACCGCGATGACGATCGACGCGGCGGACGCCCACGGACGGGACAGCTTCTTCCTGGCGCGTCCGGCGGCGCCGTCGAGGCCACCCCCGGTCGTGACGGCGCGCGTGCTGGCCGGGGTCTCGGTGCCTACGGTGTCGGTCATCGGATCTCCCGCTGCTTCTTGATCTGGCGCGCGTTGTAGATGACGATCGGCAGCACCAGGATGAACAGGATGACGGAGAGCGCGGCGCTGCGCCCCGCCTCGAACTTCGAGAACTGCGTGTACATCTCGTTCGCGAGCACCGACGTGCCGTAGTTGCCGGCGGTCATGGTGCGGACGATGTCGAACACCTTCAGCGAGGCGATCGAGATCGTGGTGAGCACGACGATGAGTGCCGGGCGGATCGCCGGTACGGTCACCGAGATGAACCGCTGCCACGCGTTCGCGCCGTCGAGCTCGGCGGCCTCGAGCAGCTCGGCCGGGACGCCCTTGATGGAGGCCGACAGCACGACCATCGCGAAACCGGTCTGGACCCAGATGAGCACGACGATGAGGAACAGGTTGTTCCACGGCTGGTTCAGCAGCCACTGCTGCGGCGTCCCGCCGAACCACACCAGGATCTGGTTCAGCAGACCGATCTGCTCGAACTCCGGTCCGCGGTACTCGTACATGAACCGCCAGATGATGCTCGCGCCGACGAACGAGATCGCCATGGGCATGAACACCAGCACCTTGTAGATCTTCTCGCCGCGGGTCCTGTCGATGAAGACCGCGTACGCGAGACCGACGATCGTCGAGACCGTCGGCACCAGCAGCACCCAGATGATGGTGTTGACGACCGAGGTGATGCCGTCCGACTGCGTGAAGATCCACACGTAGTTGGCGAACCCGACGAACGTGTTGCCCGAGGAGTTCCAGAACGACGTGTACATGGTCTGGATCGACGGGAGGATGAGGCCGACGAGCAGGAGCAGCATCGCCGGAGCCATGAAGGCGACGAGCTGGATCAGGTAGCCCGCTCCATCGCGGGACCGGTAGTCCAGGAAGAAGAAGACGGCTCCGACGAGGACCGCGACCCCCATCGCCCAGTAGTAGGAGTTGAAGAACCACATCACGGCGAGCGGGATGAGCAGGCACATCGCCAGCCGGATGATGGTGTACTGCGTGCCCCGGCGTGGAGCGATGTCCACGAGCAGCAGGATGATCGCCACGACCACCGCGAAGGCGATGACCACGGCGACGGCCTGCAGGATCGGCGGGAGCGAGCCGATCCATTGGAAAAAGACTGTCGCGTTCACGGATTCCCCTTACGTCACGCGGATCGGATCACGGCGCCCACGTCGATGTGGGCGCCGAGGGAGCAGAGGGGCCGCCCCTGGTGCGGGGCGGCCCCTCTTCCCCCGGGATCAGCTGGAGGGCCAGCCGGTCTCGATCTGCGTGAGCACCTCGTCCGTCGAGGTGCCGTTGACCCACGCGACCATGCCCTTCCAGAAGGTTCCGGCACCGACGGCACCGGGCATCAGGTCGGAGGCGTCGAAGCGGAACGTGGTCTCCGGGTCCTGCAGGATCTTGATGGTCTCCTGGAGGATCGGGTCCTTGGCGTTCGCCGGGTCGAGTCCGTTGTTGGCCGAGGTGACGCCGCCGAGGCTCACGCGGCTGTTGGCCCACTCGGGGCTGGACAGGTACGCGAGCACCTTCTGCGTGGCCTCGGACTCGCTGAACGCGCCGACGATCTCACCGGCGCCCGTGACGGCCGTGTCGCCCTCGGACTCGCCGGGGAGCATGAACGCCCACACGTCGCCGTCCTCGGCGATGTTCGTGCCCTCGGGGAAGAAGCCCGACAGGAACGAGGCCTGGTGCGTGAGTGCGCACTCGCCGGCGGCGAGCTTGGGTGCCACGTCGCCGAACGCGGTCGAGTTGATCGAGCGCACGTCGCCGAAGCCCGCGTTGACGTTGGCCGGGTTGAGCAGGATCTGTCCGACCGAGTCGAACGCCTGCTTGATCTGCGGGTCGGTGAACTTCACGTCGTTGGTGACCCACTGGTCGTAGACGTCGGGTCCGGACTGGCGCAGCACGTAGTCCTCGATCCAGTCGGTTCCCGGCCAGCCGGTCGCGGTGCCGGACTCGAAGCCTGCGCACCAGGCGGGCGTGCCCGTGGCGGCCTGGATCTTCTCGGTCAGCGCCGTCATCTCGTCGAGGGTCTTGGGGACCTCGACGCCCCACTCCGCGAACTTGGCGGGCGAGTACCAGATCCAGCCCTTGACGTTCGCCATGAGCGGGGCACCGTAGAAGGTGTCTCCGACCGTGCCGTAGTTCACCCAGTCTTCGGTCCAGTACTCGTTGGCGTTCTTCTCGACCTCCTCCGGGGCGGGCTTCAGGAAGCCGCGGTCGGCGAAGTCGGCGAACAGACCCGGCTGCGGGAAGATCGCGATGTCCGGCGGGTTGCCGCCCTGGGCGCGCGTGCCCAGCTGCGTCTCGAAGTCCTGGCTGCCCTCGTACTTGATGGTGATGCCGTTCTCGTCGGCCCAGTCCTTCCAGGACTCCTGGAGGAGTTCCGCCTCCGAGTCGACGATCGTGCCGTAGATCGTGACGGTGGCGTCGTCGCCTCCGCCGCCTCCGGTGCTCGGCGCACCTCCCGGAGCCCCGCAGCCGGCGAGGGCGATGCCCGCGACGCCCATCAGGGCCAGCGGCACGACCAGCCGGGAACGCTGTGACAGAGCCATGTGAATTCTCCTCTTCGAGTACAGGGTCCCGCTGTCCGTCGCCAGCACCGGCGTCGATTAGGGAACCGATTCCAGGCCAACATACTGGCGGCCCGCTCCCCGCACAACACGCAAGGGTCACAAGCTCGCAACCATTCCGATGCGCCGCCGCGTCGCGGATGGGAGCGCTCCCTCCGGATCAGTGTGGAACCGGTTCCTTTTCCACGGTCGAGCCGCTACGCTGTCACCCGGCGAGCCCGGGCGTCGCCGTCCCCACATCGAAGTGGACCCTGGTCGAGGAGGACCGATGAGCACGATCGCGGACGTCGCGTCGCGTGCCGGGGTGTCCAAGGCCACCGCGAGCCGGGCGCTGAGCGGACGCGGCTACGTGTCCGACGAGACACGGCAGCGGGTCATGGACGCCGCAGACGACCTCGCCTACGTCGCCCACTCGTCCGCCACGAGCCTCGCGACCGGACGCACGCAGACCGTCGGCCTCGTGATGCCGCCCATCGACCGCTGGTTCTTCGCCGAGCTGCTCGCCGGGGTGCAGGAGTCGCTCCTCTCCGTGGACTACGACCTGTCGCTGTACGGCGTTCCCGAGGGGACGCAAACCAGGGAACGGCTGTTCGAGACCGTGCTGCCCGGTCGGAGGTTCGACGGCATCATCGCGGTGGGCATCCAGCCGAGCGCGCGCGAGCTCGAGCGCCTGCACCGCACGGGTCGCCCGCTGGTCAGCGTCGGGCCGTACAGCGAGGGATCGAGCGCGGTCTCGATCGACGACACCGCCGCCGCCCGCATCGCCACCGAGCACCTGATCGAGCTCGGCCACGAGGACATCGCGTTCGTGGGGGGCGCGACCGACGCCGCCGCACTGAGCTACGGCGATGCGCAGCGACTCGAGGGGTACCACGGCGCGCTCCGCGCGGCGGGCCTGCTCGCCCACGCCCGCGTCGTCGGCGCGGCACCGACCATGCCCGGGGGCTATGCCGCGACCGCCGGGCTCCTCGGAGACCGGCGGAACCGGCCCACCGCGATCGTCGGAGTCTGCGACGAGGCGGCGATCGGGGCGATCATCGCCGCTCGACGCCTGGGCATCGCCGTGCCCACCGAGCTCAGCGTGGTCGGCATCGACGACCACGCCCATGCGGACATGTTCGCCCTCACCACGATCGGGCAGTCTCCCCGCGACCAGGGTCACGAGGCCGTGCGGCTGCTGATCCGACGGATGGCGGAGCCGGAGGCCCCCATCGAGCGGGTGACCGCCCCCTCGTCGCTCGTCGTGCGCAGCTCCACCGCACCACCCCGCTGAGCACCCCTCCCCGGACGCACGAAGGCCCCGGGCGGAACCCGGGGCCTTCGCAGAAGCGCTGGTGCGCTGGAATTACTTGAGGGTGACGGTCGCGCCGGCCTCTTCCAGAGCAGCCTTGGCCTTCTCGGCGGTCTCCTTGTTGGCGCCCTCGAGGACGGCCTTCGGAGCACCGTCGACGACGGCCTTGGCCTCGCCGAGGCCGAGCGAGGTGAGCTCGCGGACAGCCTTGATGACCTGGATCTTCTTGTCGCCGGCAGCCTCGAGGATGACGTCGAACGAGTCCTTCTCCTCCTCGGCAGCGGCCTCGCCTGCGCCACCGGCGGCACCGGCAACGGCGACGGGGGCAGCAGCGGTGACCTCGAACTTCTCCTCGAACGCCTTCACGAAGTCGTTCAGCTCGATGAGGGTGAGGCCGGCAAACTGCTCGAGCAGCTCCTCGGTGGTGAGCTTCGCCATGATGTATCTCCTAATAGATGGGGTGGTGGTGACGAGATCGCCGGTCGCTTACGCGGCCTCTGCGGTCTCCAGCTTTTCGCGAAGCGCGTCGATGGTGGCGGCAGCCTTGCCCATCGTCGCCTTCATCATTCCCGCGGCCTTCGCCAGCAGAACCTCACGGCTCTCGAGCGAGGCGTACGTGTTGACCTCGTCGGCAGAGAGGGCCTTGCCCTCGAAGATGCCGGACTTGATCACCAGAAGCGGGTTGGCCTTGGCGAAGTCACGCAGAGCCTTGGCAGTGGCGACGAAGTCACCGTGCACGAACGCGACGGCCGACGGACCCTTGAGGTCGTCGTCCAGCGAGGAGATGCCGGCCTTGTTGGCGGCGATCTTGGTCAGCGTGTTCTTCACCACGGCGTACTCGGCGTCCTGACGGATGCTGTTGCGCAGCTGCTTGAGCTGGGCAACCGTCAGACCGCGGTACTCGGTCAGCAGGACGGCGTTCGAGTTCTCGAATGACTTCGTGAGCTCGGCGACCGATGCATCCTTCTGCGCCATGGTCACTCCTTGATGTGTACGAGGCGCCGCACGGTGGTGGGGCGCCGGCCTCCGACCCCCTGCAAAGAGAAGAGCTCCGGCGCAAGCGCACGGAGCTCGGAAGTTCGTGACACCTGCGCGGGCCCCTGCGATGCAGAGCTTCGATCCTGCGTGCTTGCGCACACACGATGACCAGCGGTCTTCGGTTGCCCCCCACTCTACCTCAGCGCGCGCCCCTCCCCAAATCCCCGGCGGCCGTGCGGGGACGCGGCGTGTGCGGGGAGGGAGCGTCGGCGGACGGGGTTAGGGTTTTCAGGTGACCCCCGAACTCCACGCCCGTATCGTCGCGGACTCTCGCGACCGGGTGGCGTGGATGCGGGCGCGGTCCCGCGGCATCACCGCGACCGACGTCGCCGGACTCACGAGCGAGCGCTCCATCGCCCGTGCCGCCGACTCCAAGCTGGGCGGCGGGCCCCGCTTCGGCGGCAACGCGTACACCGACCACGGCCGACGGCGCGAGCCGGAGATCGCGGCCTGGGTCGCAGCCACGCACGGGATCCTCCCCTCCTCCGCGCTGTTCCGCGCCGAGGTGGAGCACCGCCACCTCGCCACGCCCGACGGGATCGCGGTCGACGCCGACGGGCGCATCCGCCTCGCCGAGATCAAGACCACGAACAAGGCGTTCCGCGGCATCCCGCGCACCTACCTGCGACAGGTCTGGTGGCAGCAGCACGTGCTCGGTGCCGAGCGCACGCTGTTCGTGTGGGAGGAGCACGTCGACTTCGCTCCGGTGCACGACGAGCCTCGCTGCGTGTGGATCGACCGCGACGACCGCGAGATCGCCAAGCTGGTCGACCTGGCCACCGCCCTGATCGACGAGCTGTACCGGCGCACCACGGGCCGCGACGTTCCCGCCCGCACGCAGGACGATTCCGCGAGCCGCCGCGAGCAGCTGCGCGAGCGCGACCTCTTCCGCGCCCTCGCCCTCGCCGACTGAACGCCGCACCGCCGGCACGACCTCACGTGCAGGTGTTGTTGCCCCCGAGCCCCAGCAGTCCGCCCACCGACAGCGTGCGGGTCGCCGCGGGCGACACCCAGGCCGTGCCGGGCAGGACGGCCTCGACCCGCACCGTGTTCGACGAGCCGAGCAGACTCCCCAGCAGCGTGCTGAGCAGACCGGAGCTGATCGTCGCGGAGTAGGAGTAGGGGCCGCTGCCGCTCTGCGTCACGTTCGCGTTGTCGACCGCGACGTTGTTGATCGACAGTCGCTGCTGCGGCTTGAGGTATCCGGAGCTCCACGTGATCGTGAAGCCCGTGAACGTGCCGAGCAGGTTGGTCACGCTGCACGAGGTGATCGTGGGCGTCGTCAGCTGCGACGCGGTGAACGACCCCGCCGCGTACTCCGGATCGGTGAACCGCGCCTCGGTCGGCTGCACCGCGGGCAGGAGCGCCACGCCGACCAGGACCCCGACCCCGAGGACACCGGCGATCGTGCGCCGCCACGGCCGTGTCATCCTCGCCCCTCCCCGCGCTCTCCTCCGCGACGCCCCCGCGCCACGAGAGCCCCGGTCAGCAGCAGTCCGCCGCCCACCGCCGCCAGCGGCAGCCACGGCGACGGACCCGTGACCGCGAGCGC
>NZ_SSDO01000448.1:0-20967 GCF_004794395.1 Microbacterium sp. K41
TCCGGCGGTCAGGGCGGCGGCCAGGGCGCCAGCTACTCCACGCAGACCGGCGGCGCTTCGCGCCAGGGCGGCCAGTCCCGTCAGGGCGGTGGCCGCGGCTCGCAGGGCCGCTGACACCCCTGCCACCCCCCGGAACGGTGCCCCTCCTCACGGAGGGGCACCGTTCTGCGTTGCGCTGCCGGACGCCGAAACGCCCCCTCCGATGTGACGGAGGGGGCGTTTCGGGTGACGGCTCAGCGCGTCGGGAAGGACCGCTCGGGCGAACCCGTGTACAACTGCTGCGGGCGGCCGATCTTGGTCTGCGGGTCGAGCTGCAGCTCACGCCACTGCGCGAGCCAGCCCGGGAGCCGTCCGATCGCGAACAGCACCGTGAACATGCGCGTCGGGAAGCCCATCGCCTTGTAGATCACGCCGGTGTAGAAATCGACGTTCGGGTAGAGGCGACGCTCGCGGAAGTAGTCGTCGGCGAGCGCGAGCTCCTCGAGCTCCTTCGCCAGATCGAGCAGCGGGTCGGTCACGCCCAGCGAGGCGAGCACCTCGTCGGCCGCCTCCTTGACGAGCTTGGCGCGCGGGTCGTAGTTCTTGTAGACCCGGTGCCCGAAGCCCATCAGCTTCACGCCCTCTTCCTTGTTCTTCACCCGCTCCACGAAGCGCGCGACGCTCTGCCCCGAGTCGCGGATCTGACCGAGCATCGTCAGCACGGCCTCGTTCGCACCGCCGTGCAGCGGGCCGGAGAGCGCCTGGATGCCGGCGGACACGGAGGCGAACTGGTTCGCGCCCGTCGAGCCGACGAGGCGGACGGTCGACGTGGAGGCGTTCTGCTCGTGGTCCTCGTGCAGGATCAGCAGCAGCTCGAGCGCCTTCGCCATGACCGGGTTGATCTCGTACGGCTCGGAGTTGACGCCGAAGTTGAGCTTGAGGAAGTTCTCCACGAACCCGAGGGAGTTGTCAGGGTACAGGAACGCCTGCCCGACGCTCTTCTTGTGCGCGTAGGCCGCGATCACCGGGAGCTTGGCGAGCATGCGGATCATGTTCAGCTCGACGTGCTCGGGGTTGTGCGGGTCGGTCTGGCCCTCGTAGTACGTCGACAGGGCGGCGACCGCCGAGGACAGCACGGACATGGGGTGCGCGGTGTGCGGCAGCGCGGAGAAGAAGCGCTTGAGGTCTTCGTGCAGCAGCGTGTGGCGGCGGATCTTCTCGTCGAACTCGGCGAGCTCGGATGCCGAGGGCAGCTCGCCGTAGATGAGCAGCCACGCCACCTCGAGGTAGCTGGTGCTCCCGGCGAGCTGTTCGATCGGGTAGCCGCGGTAGCGCAGGATGCCCTTGTCGCCGTCGATGAAGGTGATCTCGGACTTGGTCGAGGCGGTGTTCACGAAGCCGTAGTCGAGTCCGGTGTACCCGGTCTGCCTGGTCAGCGTCGAGAAATCGATGCTGTCGTGGCCGGCCGTGCCGCGCACCACGGGGAATTCGGCGGTGGTGTCACCGATCGTCAGCTTCGCCGTCTGGTCTGCTGCAGCGCTCACGCGCCCTCCTCCTTTGTCTGACCGCCTGCGCGTCGCGGGGGTGTCAGCACGTTCGTGATCAAGCCGGAAGTGGCGATCTCTCGGCGCCGAGCGCCTGGTCGGGTGACGACCGAATCGCTTTTACAGCCTAGTAGTCCCACCGGCCTACTGTGACAACCGCCAAACAGATCGCCGCTGAGCTGAGGGAAGCTACAGAGCGCCGTCGTGCAGGCGCTCTGCCGCCGCGCTCACCCGCTCGGTCGGCGCGGTCAGCGCGAGCCGCACGTGCTGCGCCGCGTCGGCACCGTAGAAGGGGCCGGGACCCGCGAGGATGCCCAGGTCGGCGAGCCGCCCCAGCGACTCCCACGCGTCGCGTCCCTCCGTCGCCCACAGGTAGAGACCCGCCTCCGAGCCGTCGATGCGGAAGCCGGCGGCCTCCAGGGCCGGGCGGAGCAGGTCGCGCCTGGCGCGGTACAGCTCCTTCTGCGCGGCCACGTGCGCGTCGTCGCCGAGCGCCACGGCCATCGCGTGCTGCACCGGAGCGGGCGGCATGAGGCCGAGGTGCTTGCGGGCGGTGAGCAGCTCCCCCACGATGCGGGCGCACCCGGCCACGAAGGCGGCGCGATACCCCGCGAGGTTCGACTGCTTGCTGAGCGAGTACACGCTGAGCAGGTTGGCGCGGCTGCCGTCGGTCACCCGCGGGTCCAGCACGGACGGGATCGGCTCCGTCGACCACGGGCCGTCCCACCCCAGCTCCGCGTAGCACTCGTCGCTCGCCAGGACCGCGCCCAGCTCGCGCGCGCGACGCACGGCGGCCGCGAGCTCCGCGACGCTCCAGGTGCGCCCGTCGGGGTTGCCAGGGGTGTTGATCCAGATGAGCTTCGTGCCCTCGGGCCACTCCGCCGGATCGTCGGCCGCGAGCGGTGTGGCTCCGGCGACGCGGGCGCCCACGTCGTACGTCGGATAGGCCACGCGCGGGTGCACCACGATGTCGCCCGGCCCGAGACCGAGCAGCGTGGGCAGGAGCCCGACGAGCTCCTTCGAGCCGATCGTGGGCAGTACGTTGTCGATGCGCAGATCCGGCACGCCGCGGCGGCGCGCATACCAGGCGACGATGGCCTCGCGCAGCGCGGGGGTCCCGACCGTCTGCGGATAGGCGTGGGCGTCTGTCGCCTCGGCGAGCGCCCGGCGGATGATGTCGGGCGTCGGGTCGACGGGCGAGCCGACCGAGAGGTCGACCAGACCGCCCGGGTGCTGCGCTGCGCGGTCACGGAACGGGACGACCGCGTCCCACGGGTAGTCGGCGAGGTCGCGGACGCTCACGGCCGGCGCCTACTCGCCCTGCGGCGGCAGCGCGGCGATGATCGGGTGGTCGAACGGGTAGACGCCGACCTTGGCGGCGCCTCCCGGCGAGCCGATCTCGTCGAAGAACTCGACGTTGGCCTTGTAGTAGTCCTGCCACTCGTCGGGCAGGTCGTCCTCGTAGTAGATGGCCTCGACGGGGCACACCGGCTCACAGGCACCGCAGTCGACGCATTCGTCCGGGTGGATGTACAACGACCGTTCGCCCTCGTAGATGCAGTCAACGGGGCACTCGTCGATGCAGGCGCGATCCTTGACATCGACGCACGGGAGGGCGATCACATACGTCACCGCTCCAGTCTACGTCGCGCTCGGCTCCCGATCCTCCGTCGGCGCGCTCGCGGGTCGTGCGGGCGGGCGCGAGAACGACGGCCACGCGACAACGAGCAGCACGATCCCCGCCGCCAGGTAGGTCCAGATGCGACCGGCGAGGGAGTCCTGCACCACGACGGAGCCGCCGGGGCCCACACCGGAGATCATGACCAGCATGCCGAGCATCCCGAGCCCTGCGGCGACGGCCGCCCAGCGGTCGTGGGTGAGCGCGCGGATCGCCACCAGGATGGCGGCGCAGGCGATCGCCGCGACGATCAGGCCGACCGGGATCGGGCCCCACATCACGCTGTGCGCGATGGTCCCGGCCACGCCGTAGACACCGCCGACCAGGGCCGCGGCGACCCACGACAGCACCCTCGAGATCCCGTTCACGCGCACCCCTCGATCCTATCCGCGCGGCGGTCGCGGCACCCGCCGATCAGCTCGCGAGCCCGAACAGGCGCAGCAGCGCCGCCACCAGCGCCGCCGCCACGACCACCACGAGGAACGACTGCCGCAGCCACAGCAGTCCGGCCGCCACCAGCAGCGCGGGCACGCGGGCGTCGACCGTGATGGCCTGACCGTCGCCGAGGGTCTGCACTGCGACGAGTGCCGCGAGCAGGGCCACCGTGAGCAGATCGGAGATGCGGGCGGGACGCGGCGCCTCGAGCACCTTCGGCGGCACGAGGTAGCCCGCGGCCTTGAGCGCGAGGCAGATCAGGGCGGCCAGCAGGATGGCGCTCCACAGGCTCATGCGCCGGCCTCCCGCGTCTCGAGGGGCTCGCGCCCCGCGTCGTCCCGCCCGAGCCAGTTGAACCACCCGACCGCGATCGCGACGACCGCGGCGATCAGCACCGGCAACCCCGGCATGAGGAACGGGGTCAACGCCGCCGCGACCACTGCCGCCGCCACGCCGACGGCCACCGCCTGGCGCTGTCGGAGGCGCGGCCACAGCAGGGCGAGGAACGCTGCCGCGGCCGCCGCGTCCAAGCCCCAGGCCTTCGGGTCGCCGAGCACGTCGCCGACGAGGGCTCCCGTGAGGGTGGTCAGGTTCCAGCCGATGAAGATGCCCACGCCCGTGACCCAGAAGCCCACCCGGCGCAGGCGGGGGTCGTTCTGGGCGATCGCGACGGCGGTGGACTCGTCGATCGTGAAGTGCGCGGCGGCCGCACGGCGCCACGGTCCTCCCCCGACGAGGGGCGACATGCGCATGCCGTAGGCGACGTTGCGCACGCCGAGCAGCGCGGCCGAGGCGATCGCCGACGGGAGGGCGGCGAGGCCGCCCGAGGCGAAGACGCCGATGAACGCGAACTGCGACCCGCCCGTGAACATCAGCAGGCTCAGCACGCAGGTCTGCCACACGTCCAGCCCGGAGGCGACGGCGAGGGCACCGAACGAGATGCCGTAGGCGCTGGTGGCGAGCACGACGCCGAGCGCCTCGCGCCACACCTCGCGTTCCGCGGTCACCGGGACACCGCGCGCTCTGTTCGTTTGAGTGAACGCATGACCATCATTCTGAACAGCTGCTGGTGGATAGTCAAGCGAACGATCGTTTGACATGATGAACGCATGGAGGATCTCCGCACCCGCCTCGCCCGCACGCTCCGCCGCGAGCGAGAGGCCGCGAGCCTGTCCGTCTCGGAGCTCGCCCGCCGCGCCGGCGTCTCCAAGGCGACCGTCTCACAGCTCGAGAGCGGCGCGGGCAACCCCAGCGTCGAGACGCTGTGGGCCCTGGGCGTCGCCCTCGGGGTGCCCTTCGCGGTGCTGGTCGACCAGCAGGCCAACGCGCCCACGCTCATCCGCGCCGACGAGCTCGCGGGCGTGCCCTCGTCCGCCGCCGCCTACAGCGCGACCCTCCTCTCGGCCAGCCCGCCCGGCGCCCGGCGCGACGTGTACCTGATCCAGGCCGAGCCCGGAGACCCCCGCCGTTCCGACCCGCACCACCCGGGCACGATCGAGCACGTGATCCTGATCGCGGGCCAGGCCCGCATCGGCCCGCCCGACGAGCCCGTCGTGCTCGACCCCGGCGACTACCTCACGTACGCCGGAGACGTGTCGCACATCTTCGAGGCCACCAAGCCCGGGACGAGCGCGGTCCTCATCTCCGAGCTGCGCTGAGCGCCGCCTCAGTCCGAGCCGCTCGACGGCGACGGATCGGGGATCTCGTGCGGCCGGTACTGCGGCAGCCGCGACGCCGGGAGGATCGCCAGGGCGCTCACCGCCGCCAGCAGCAGCAGTCCGAGCTTGAGCGTGCTCAGACGCGCCTGCTCGTTCACGGCGACCGCCGCATCCACCTGCTCCTCCGTGGCGTCCGTCGACTCCAGCACCACGCGCAGGTCGTCGTTGCTGATGAAGTTCACGTCGTCCATCGGCACCTGCGCCACCAGCGACGGCGGCAGCTCCGGATGCTCGACCACCGCGCGACCGACGTTCAGGGCGAGCAGCGACACCAGCAGCGCGCCGGCGAGAGCCGTCCCCACCGCCGACGCGAGGTTCTGCGTCGTGCCGCGCAGGGAGCCCACGTCGCCCGCCAGCTCCGCGGGGGCCGCCGTGACCAGCACGTTGAACACCAGCGTGACCAGGGCGCCCTGTCCGATGCCGAACACGATCAGCCCCGCGATCGTCGGCACGGTCTCCCAGTTGTTCGTCACGACGACCGAGAGCCACACGAGCGCGGCGGTGGTGAGGGTGAAGCCGAACACCCCGATGGTGCGCGGGGGGTAGCGCTTGTAGAAGCGCACGACCAGTGTCGCGGTCAGGAAGACCGTGAGGTTGAACGGCATCATCGCCAACGACGTGTCGAACGGGGTCCTCCCCTGCACGATCTGGATGTACAGCGGGATCGTGAAGTTCACGCACGCCTCGAGCCCCACGACGATGAACATGGCGTAGACGGCGGCACGCTCGCGCGACGACCCCAGCACACTGAGGTCGATGAGCGGTACCTTGCCCTCCGCCATGCGCCGCCGCGTCCACAGGAAGAACGCCTGCCCCAGCACGAGGCCGAGCACGATGAACAGCGGTGCCGGCGACAGCCCCAGCACACTGAACGGGGCGGCCGGCGATGCGGCCAGCGCACCCCAGCCGTTGAGGTTGTTGAACCCGAGCGTCAGCAGCACGATCGCGCCGCCGATCAGGAGCGACGCCACGAGGTCGATGCGGATGGAGGCGTCGCCGCGGTCGCCGCGCAGCGTGAAGCTCAGGGCGAAGACGGCGACCGCGATCGCCAGCACGATGAAGAACAGCGGGCGCCAGCCGACGAGCGTGCCCAGTGTGCCGCCGATGAGGAAGGCGCTGACACCCGAGATGGCGCGGGCGGAGCCGATGGCCCCGATCGCGGTGGCCTGCTGGGATCCGCGGTAGTTCTCGGCGATCAGCGCCACGATGGACGGCACGATGATGGCCGCGGCCGCCCCGGCCACCGCCTGACCGGCGATCGCCCACCAGATGCCGGGGGCGGTGAGCATCATGATCGCGGAGCCGGCGAACAGGGCGACCACCACCCGGAAGATCAGCACCCAGCCGACGCGCTGCCCGAGCTTCGCGCCCGTCATCACGAGCGCCGCGACCGCCAGGCCGTACATCACGATGGTGGTGCTGGCGAGTGTCGGCGGCACGCCGAACTCACCGACCATGCCGCCCAGGGAGATGGGCAGCGCCGCCACATTAAACGACATCAGCACCTGCGCGAGGAACAGACTCACCATCGGCAGCCACGAGGTCTTCGCTGGCGCCTGCACCGTCTCCGTCATGATCGCTCCTTCTCCGCCGATCGGGGACCGCTCCGCGAGTCGTCCGCCTGCGCGGGTGCGGAGGCGAACAGATTGAGCCCGAGCGAGCGCGACAGATGGCCGATCGCCATCTGCGACCGCACGGAGTTGCCCGCGTCGTCCAGCCGCGGCGAGAACCCGGCAGCCGCCCCTTTGCCCGGCGAGACCGCGACGATCCCTCCCGCGACACCGGACTTCGCCGGGAGACCGATCTCGAACAACCAGTCGCCGGAGTTCTCGTAGAGGCCGCTCGCTGCGACGACCGCGAGCGTGTCGCGGCACACGTCCGCCGTCACCACGCGCTCCCCCGTGATCGGGTTCACGCCGCCGTCGGCGAGCGTCGCCCCCATGACGGCCAGGTCGTGCGCCGTCACGCTCAGCGCGCACTGCCGCGTGTACACATCGACGATCTCGTCCGGGTCGCCCGCCAGGCGTCCGTAGCTCTTGAGCAGCCAGCCGAGGGCGCGGTTGCGGTCGTTCGACGCCGCCTCCGACGCGTACACCTCGCCGTCGAGGCTCAGCGGCCGTCCGGCGAACGCCGACAGCCCCTCCCGCACCCGTTCCCACTGTTCGACCGCGGTCGCGCCCGGCATCAGCGCCGTGGTCGCGATCGCGCCGGCGTTGACCATCGGGTTGCGCGGATGGCCCTCGTTCAGCTCCAGCGCGACGACCGAGTTGAACGCGAGCCCGGTGTTGTTGACGCCGACGATGTCGCGGACGCGCTCGTGCCCGTGCTCCTGGATCGCCAGGGCGTACACGAACATCTTCGAGATCGACTGGATCGAGAACGGGTGCAGCGCGTCTCCGGCGTCGTGCACCCCGCCGCCGACCTCGATGACGGCGAGACCGAACAGCTCGGGGTCCACCTCGGCCAGCACCGGGATGTAGTCGGCCACGCGCCCTCCGCGCTCACCGGCATAGCGGGCGTGGGCCTCCCGGACGATCTCGTCCACGCGCTCCCAGCCGGGCAGCGTGCCCGTCGAGACCTCCTGCGGGACATCGAGCCAGGCGACGGGATCGAGCACCACTCCTCCTCGGATTCGCGACGCTCCCCAGCCGTCACAGTCACCGTAGCGCTCGACCGCCTCTCAGGATAGGCCCGTCACGGTGCGTGGCCTCCGGCCCGCTCGGGCTCAGTACCAGTTCATCGCCTGCGAGTGGCCCCAGGCGCTGCACGGCGTGCCGTAGGCATCGGCGATGTACTTCAGGCCCCACGCGATCTGGGTGGCCGCGTTGGTCTGCCAGTCGGCGCCGGCCGAGGCCATCTTGCTGCCGGGAAGCGCCTGCGGGATCCCGGTGGCACCGCCATCGGCGTTGTACGCCCGGTAGTTCCAGCCCGACTCCTTGTTCCACAGCGAGTTCAGGCAGGAGAACTGATCGCCGCCCCAGCCGTAGCGGTCGGCCATCATCTGCTGCGCGGTCGCCTTCGCGCCGTCCACCGTGTTGGCCGCGGCGAGCGCGGCGGCGGCCGCAGCGGCCTGCTCGGCGGCGACGCGCGCCGCCTCCTCCGCGGCCTTCTGCTCCTGCGCCGCCGTGTACGCCTGCTGCAGCGCCGCGGTCTCCGCGACGACCTTCTCGGTCTCGGCGGCGGCCTGCTCGGTCGCGACCGTCACGAGGAGCAAGGGCAGGGTCGCACGGTCGTCGAGGGTCTCCAGGTCATCCTCGAGCGGCGTCGTGTCCACCGGGGCCGCAGCGCTCACGTCGAGGCCGGACGCGGAGACCTCGGCGGTCAGGGCGTCCGCCGCTGCGACCGCATCCTTCCCCTTCGACACCGTCATCACGGCCTCGTCGGCGATGCGGGTGAGCGGTTCCGCGCCGAAGGCCTGGCTCGTGATCGCGGCCGACGCGGCCGGCTGCGCGGTGCCGGTGGCGGGGGCGGCCGTCACCCCGACCGTGAGGGTGATCCCCACGAGGGCGGCGGCCGCGGTGCCCAGGACGAGCAGCGGGGTACGGGTGACGGCGGCGCGCGCGGCAGCCACCTCGGAGGCGCGCCGAAGCGCACGGGTCTTCTGAAGCATTGGGTTCGACTTTCGGGTCGTCGTGCGCCCGATGCGGGACACTCATCGGGAGATTGCCCCGGACGCAAGTGAACGAGTCTGCGTCATCGACCTAGCCCCCACCTGGCATTTTCATGAGAAGAGGGCCCCACGCCGGAGCGTGGGGCCCTCTCGGAAGGGTGCGGGGATACCTCAGGCGTTCGCGTCCTGACGCTTCAGGCGCGAGGCCTCGCGACCGCGGACGGTCTGGTCCAGGATCACCTTGCGGATGCGCACCTTCTCGGGCGTCACCTCGACGCATTCGTCGTCACGCGCGAACTCCAGGCTCTCCTCGAGCGTGAGCAGCCGCGGCGGCGTCATCGACTCGAAGTTGTCGGCCGTGGAGGAGCGCATGTTGGTGAGCTTCTTCTCCTTGGTGATGTTCACGTCCATGTCGTCGGCGCGCGAGTTCTCGCCGATGACCATGCCCTCGTAGACCTCTTCGGTCGGCTGCACGAAGAACGACATGCGCTCCTGCAGGGCGATCATCGCGAAGGGGGTCACCACGCCGGAGCGGTCGGCCACGATCGAGCCGTTCTGGCGCGTCGTGATCTGACCGGCCCACGGCTCGTACCCGTGCGAGATCGCGTTCGCGATGCCGGTGCCGCGGGTGGTCGTGAGGAACTCGCTGCGGAAGCCGATGAGACCGCGCGAGGGCACGACGAACTCCATGCGCACCCAGCCGGTGCCGTGGTTGGTCATGTTCTCCATGCGGCCCTTGCGGTTCGCGAGGAGTTGCGTGATCGCGCCGAGGTGCTCCTCCGGCGTGTCGATGGTCAGGTGCTCGAACGGCTCGTAGACCTTGCCGTCGATCTTCTTGGTGACCACCTGCGGCTTGCCGACCGTGAGCTCGAAGCCTTCGCGACGCATGTTCTCGACGAGGATGGCGAGCGCGAGCTCACCACGACCCTGCACCTCCCACGCGTCGGGACGGCCGATGTCGACGACCTTGAGCGAGACGTTGCCGATGAGCTCGCGGTCCAGACGATCCTTCACCATGCGGGCGGTGAGCTTGTGCCCCTTGACCTTGCCCATGAGCGGCGACGTGTTCGTGCCGATCGTCATGGAGATCGCGGGGTCGTCGACCGTGATGGCCGGCAGCGGACGGATGTCCTCGGGGTCGGCGATGGTCTCGCCGATCGTGATGTCCTCGAAGCCGGCGATCGCGACGATGTCGCCGGGGCCCGCGGAATCAGCCGGGTAGCGCTCCAGGGCGCGGGTCTTCAGCAGCTCGGTGATCCGGGCGTTGCTGGTCGTGCCGTCGGAGCGGACCCAGGCGACCGTCTGGCCCTTCTTGAGGGTGCCGTTGAACACGCGCAGCAGGGCGAGTCGTCCGAGGAACGGGCTGGAGTCGAGGTTCGTGACCCAGGCCTGCAGCGGCGCCTCGTCGTCATAGGACGGCGCGGGCACGTGCTCGAGGATCGCCTCGAACAGCGGCTCCAGGTCGTCGTTGTCGGGCAGCGACCCGTCGGCGGGACGGTTCTGCGAGGCGGCGCCGGCACGGCCGGAGGCGTACACGACCGGAACGTCGAGCAGCGCATCGACATCGAGGTCGGGCACGTCGTCGACCAGGTCGGACGCGAGACCCAGCAGCAGGTCGTGCGCCTCCTCCTCGACCTCGGCGATGCGGGCGTCGGGGCGGTCGGTCTTGTTGACCAGCAGGATCACCGGCAGCTTGGCCTCGAGGGCCTTGCGCAGCACGAAGCGGGTCTGCGGCAGCGGGCCCTCGCTCGCGTCGACGAGCAGCACGACACCGTCGACCATGGACAGGCCGCGCTCGACCTCGCCGCCGAAGTCGGCGTGGCCGGGCGTGTCGATCACGTTGATCGTGATCTCCTTGCCGTCGGCGTGCTTGCCCTTGTAGGTGATCGCCGTGTTCTTGGCGAGGATCGTGATGCCCTTCTCGCGCTCGAGGTCGTTCGAGTCCATCGCCCGCTCCTCGACGTGCGAGTGTTCGCCGAAGGAGCCCGTCTGGCGGAGCATCGCGTCGACGAGCGTGGTCTTGCCGTGGTCGACGTGGGCGACGATTGCGACGTTGCGGAGGTCAGAGCGGAGGGCGTGCGCCATACAAGGGTCCTCAAAGAGTGTGGGGTTGCGCCGGGAAGCCGACGTTCCAGGATAACGTACGCGCCGGATCGGATCTCCGAGGCACGTCGTAGCATCGACTCCGTGACCCCCGCTCCCCCGATGTCCTCGCGCCGCGAGGGCCGTGCGCGCCTGTGGTGGGAGATCGCGATCGTGCTGGCCCTGGGGCTCGGACAGTCGGCGGTCTACGCGATCGTGCAGCTGGCCTACCGCCTGACCGACGACGTGCCCCTGGCCGACCAGACCGCGACGCTCAACCCGTCCCGCAGCGACCGCGAGGTGTTCGACCTCGTCTATCAGCTGCTCTCGATCGGCTTCTCGCTCGTGCCCGTGCTGCTGGTGTGCTTCCTGCTGTGGCAGCGCCGACGACCGCACCTCGGGCGGCTCGGGCTCGACGGCACCCGCATCGGCGTCGACGTGGCCCGCGGCGTGCTGCTCGTGGTGGCGATCGGCGTGCCGGGCCTCGCGCTCTACCTCGGCGGCCGGGCGGCCGGCCTGTTCGTGGCCGTGAACCCCGCGGGACTCGACGCCCACTGGTGGACCGTGCCGATCCTGCTGCTCGCGGCGGCCCGCGCCTCCCTGCAGGAGGAGTTCGTGGTGCTCGGCTACCTCTTCGCGCGGCTGCGGCAGCTCGGCTGGTCGCCGTGGACGATCATCGTCGCCACCTCCGTGCTCCGCGCGACCTACCACCTGTACCAGGGGCCGGGGGCGTTCGTCGGCAACCTCGCGATGGGGCTGCTGTTCGGGTGGCTGTACCAGCGGACGGGACGACTGCTGCCGTTCCTGGTGGCGCACTTCCTCATCGACGCGACCGTGTTCGTCGGCTACCCGTGGGCGGCCGCCACCTGGCCCGAGCTGTTCGGGCTGCCCGGGTGAGCCCGGTGCGCCGGGTGCTCAGCCGAGGTTGACCACGACGAGCGCGGCGGCGGCCCACAGCACGATCACCGCGAGCGCGATCAGCGCGGGGCCGTCCCACGTGCGACGGATGGGCGCGTCGGCAGCCGCCGCCTCCGACCAGCGGTCGCGGATGTCGGTGAGGGCCCGCAACCCGGAGGGCACCCGCGGCTCCGCGTCCTCGTCACGACGCTGACGGGGCGGGCGGGCGCGGGCCGGGCCACCCCAGGAGGTGAGCGTGCGGCCGTCGTCGAGCGCGAACTCGAGCTGCCAGCGCAGGTCGATGTCGCGCACGTGCCCCCAGCCGAAGCTCGTCCGGCGCAGGAGGTTCTGCACGGTCGCCCCGTGCGCGTCCACCCGCACGTGCGACACGAAGCTGATCTCGTACACGATCCACAGGGCGAGGAGCATCCACGGAGCGATCAGCAGCGCCTGCACGATGCTGCCGTTGACGACCGTGTCCCCCAGCAGGAACAGCACCAGCAGCACGCTGAGCACGAGGATGACGGTGCCCGAGGACGCACGGTAGGTCCGTGCGTCCTCGGGCTGTGCCGGCGATGCCACGCTCAGTGGCCGCCGAGAGGGATCGACGCACCCGGGATCGCCTGCAGCAGGCGCTCCGTGTACTCCTCCTGCGGATTCGCGAAGATCTCGTCGACCGTGCCCTGCTCCACCACGCGGCCCTTCTCCATCACACACACCAGGTCGCTGGAGACCCGCACGACCGCGAGGTCGTGGGTGATGAACAGGTACGTCAGGTCGAGCTCGGACTGCAGGTCGGCGAGCAGCTTCAGGATCTGGTCCTGCACCAGCACGTCGAGCGCCGACACCGCCTCGTCGAGCACGATGATGTCGGGCTTGAGCGCGAGTGCACGAGCGATCGCCACGCGCTGCCGCTGACCGCCCGACAGCTCGTTCGGGTATCGCGTGGCGAGGGACTGGGGCAGGGCGACCTGCTCCAGCAGCTCCTCCACGCGCGCCCGCTGCGAGGCGCGGTCGCCGACGCCGTGGATCTGCAGCGGCTCGGCGATCGTGTTGCCGATGTTGCGCAGCGGGTCGAGCGAGCCGTACGGGTCCTGGAACACCGGCTGCATCCGGCGACGGAGCCCGAACGCCTGCGCGTTCGAGAGCCCCGACACGTCCTGACCGTCGATCTCGATCGTGCCGGCGGTCGGATCCTCGAGCTTGAGCACCATCTTCGCGACCGTGGACTTGCCCGATCCGGACTCCCCGACCAGTGCGAGCGTCTTGCCGCGCGGGATCTCAAACGACACGTCGTCCACCGCCCGGAAGGCCTCGCTGCGGAAGTTGCCCTGGCGGATCTTGTAGTCCTTCGTCAGACCGGCCACCCGGACGGTCGGCGGGATGTCCGCGAGGTCCTCGAGCGTCTCGATCCCCCGATCCTCCACGACCGCCTGGATGCGCTGCGACGCCACACTGGGCGCCGCGGCCACCAGCCGCTTGGTGTACGGGTGCTGCGGGTTCTCCAGGATCTGACGGCTCGGCCCCGCCTCGACGATGTTGCCGCCGTTCATCACGATGATCTTCTCCGCGCGCTCGGCCGCGAGACCGAGGTCGTGCGTGATCAGGAGCACCGAGGTGCCCTTGTCCCGCGTGAGAGAGGCCATGTGATCGAGGATGACCCGCTGCACCGTCACGTCGAGGGCCGAGGTCGGCTCGTCGGCGATCAGGAGCTTCGGGTCGGCCGCGAGACCGATGCCGATCAGCGCGCGCTGGCGCATCCCGCCGGAGAACTGGTGCGGATACTGGTGCAGCCGTCGCTCGGCATCGGCCAGACCCGCCTGCTGCAGCACCTCGATCGTGCGTGCCTTGACAGCGGCACGCCCCTGGGCGATGCCGTTGGCGCGCACGGCCTCCTTGACCTGGAAGCCGATGCTCCACACCGGGTTGAGGCTCGACATGGGGTCCTGCGGCACGAAGCCGATGTCGCGACCGCGCACGGCCTCGATGTCGCGTCGGCTCAGGCCCGTGAGCGGACGGCCCTCGAGCGTGATCGATCCTCCGGTGACCTTTCCGGTCCCCGGCAGCAGGTCGACGATGGCCGTGGCCGTGGTGGACTTGCCCGAACCGGACTCCCCCACGATCGCGACGGTCTCGCCGGGGAACACGTCGAACGTGACACCGTGCAGGACCTCGCGCATCCCCTCCTGCGAACGGAACGCGACCTTGAGGTCGCGGACACTCAGCAGCGGGATCTGGGCGGCGTTGTGGTCGCTCATCGGCGGGCCCTCGCCTTCGGGTCGAGGGCGTCTCGGATGAGCTCGCCGAGGCCGACGAACGCGAGCACCGCGAGGGTGAGCGCGATCGATGGATAGATGAGCGACATCGGGGCGATGCGCAGAGCCGCCTGTGCCTGGCTGATGTCGTTACCCCACGACACCACCGTGCCGCCGAGTCCGACACCGAGGAACGACAGGGTTGCCTCCGCCACGATCGCCGCGGCGAGTCCCAGGGTCGACACGACCAGCAGCGGCGCGATGCCGTTGGGGATCACGTGGGTCAGCAGCGTCTTGAACCGGGACTGGCCCAGCGAGCGCGACGCCATGACGAAGTCCGCCTGCCGCACCCGGAGGATCTCAGCGCGCACGACGCGTGCCGTGGACGCCCAGGAGAAGCCACCGATCGCGAGCGCGAGCGTCCACACCGAGCGATAGTCCGAGAGCACCGTCATCACGACCAGGGCGGCCAGGATGTAGGGGATCGCGAAGAAGATGTCGCCGATGCGGGACAGCAGCGCGTCGATCCAGCCGCCGTAGAAACCGGCCAGCGCACCCATGATGAGGCCCAGCACCGCGGAGATCACGGTGGCGATGAGACCGACCGACAGCGACGTCTGGGCGCCCCAGACGACGCGGGCGTAGATGTCGCAGCCCTGGAAGTTGAACCCGAGCGGGTGGCCGGGCGTCGGGCCCTCGTTGCTGTTCATCAGGTCGCACACGCGCGGGTTGACCTGCGTGAACAGGGTCGGCCAGAACGACATGACGATGAACAGCGCGGCGAGCAGCACCGAGAACCAGAACATCGGGCGACGGCGGAGGTCGCGCCACGCGTCGCGCCACAGGTTGCTGGGCTTCTCGGCGACGCGCACCGCATCGATGGCGATCGACTCGGTCTCGACCGGGGCGACGTAGTGCTTCTGCGTGGTGGGGTCAGACATAGCGGATCCTCGGGTCGAGCAGACCGTAGAGCAGGTCGATGACAAGGTTCACCAGCACGTACAGGATCACGAACACCGTGACGAAGGAGACCACGGTGGGCCCCTCACCGCGGATCGCCGCCTGGTAGAGCGTGTTGCCGACACCGGGGATGTTGAAGATCCCCTCGGTCACGGTCGCGCCCACGAGGAGCACGCCGAAGTTCGTGGCGGAGTTGGTGATGACCGGGAGCAGGGAGTTGCGCAGCACGTGCACCGGGATCACGCGGGTGCGCGAGAGTCCCTTGCTGTACGCCGTGCGCACCCAGTCCTGGTTGAGGGTGTCGATCACCGAGCTGCGCATCAGGCGCATGCTGACGGCGAAGAGGCTGAACCCGAGCACGAGGGCGGGGAGCCAGAGGCCGCCCCAGTCGTTGTCGGAGCCGACGGTCGGGCTGAACCAGCCCCACTGGATCGCCAGGAAGTACTGGGCCAGGAAGCACAGCACGAAGATCGGGATCGCCAGGGCGACGAGCGCGACCAGCAGGGCGGTCGTGTCGAACAGCTTGCCCTTGCGCAGCGCCGAGATCGTGCCGATCGTGATCGCGAGCGTGAACTCGATCCCGATCGCCATGACGGCGAGCCGGCCGGTGACCGGAAGCGTGTCGACGAGCACCGCGGAGACCGGGCGACCGGAGAAGGTCGTGCCGAGGTCACCCTGGAAGACACCGGTGATGTAGTACCAGTACTGGACCAGGAACGGCTCGTTGAGGTGGTACTCCTCGCGCAGGGCGTTGACGAGAGCCTCATTGGGCGTGCGATCGCCGAACAGAGCCAGGATCGGGTCGCCCGGCATGGCGAACACGAGGAAGTAGATGAGCAGGGTGGCCCCGAAGAACACGGGGATCACCTGGAGAAGACGTCTGATGATATAGCTGGGCATCCGCAGTCCCTTTCGGGAGGGCGCGAACAGACCGAACGGGAGCACCCGACGAGGCGGTGACGGAAACCGTCACCGCCTCGCGGGTGCGAGCTCCGTCAGGCCTATTCGGCAGCCTTCGTGATCTCGTAGTACAGCGGGACCGAGTTCCAGCCGAACGTGACGTTGTCGACCGTGTCGGCGTAACCACCGGTCACGTTGGAGTACCACAGCGGGATCGCGGGGAGATCGTTGAACAGGATCTCCTGCGCCTTGGTGAACTCCTCGACCTGAGCCGCGGTGTCGGTGTTGCTGATGCCCTCGGCGATCAGCGCGTCGAACTCGGGGTTCGAGTAGTCACCGTCGTTGGAACCGGCGTTGGTCGCGTAGAGCGGGCCGAGGAAGTTGTACAGACCGGGGTAGTCGGCCTGCCAACCCGAACGGGCAGCGGTCTTGATGCTGTTGTTGTTGATCTCCTCGCGGATGACCGAGAAGGTCGGGTACGGGTCGCCCGACGCCTCGATGCCCAGCGTGTTGGAGATCGCGTTGGTCACGGCGTCGACCCACTCCTGGTGGCCACCGTCGGTGTTGTAGGCGATCTTGAACTCGCCCTCCCACGGGGAGATGGCGTCGGCCTCGGCCCACAGCTCCTTGGCCTTCTCGGGGTCGTACTTCAGGACCTCGTTGCCCTTGATCGAGTCGGACCAGCCGTCGATGACCGGCGACGTGAAGTCGGAGGCCGTGGTGCGGGTGCCGAAGAAGATCTTGTCGGTGATCTGGTCGCGGTCGAACGCCATCGAGATGGCCTGACGACGGAGGATGCCCTCTTCGCCGGAGAAGTGCGGCAGGAACTGACCGATCGTGAACGACTGGAAGACGGCCGACGGCTGGTTCACCGCGCGGTCGCCCAGGTCGTCCTGGAAGGTCGGCAGCGACACGGACGGGATGACGTCGATGACGTCGACCTTGTTGCCCTGCAGGTCGGCGTAGGCCGCGTCCTGCGTCGCGTAGAAGATGATCGACAGGCCGCCGTTCTTGGCCTTGCGACCGCCGTCGTAGTCGTCGTTGCGGACCAGGTCGATCTGCACGTCGTGCTGCCAGGCGCCCTCACCGTCGAGCTTGTACGGGCCGTTGCCGATCGGGTTCTCGCCGAACGCGTCGATGTCCTCGAACGCGACGTCGGGCAGCGGGTAGTAGGCCGAGTAGCCGAGGCGCAGCGCGAAGTCGGCGGCCGGCTTGTTCAGCGTGATCGTGAACGTGTAGTCGTCGACCTGCTGGAGACCGGACATGTCGCCCTGAGCGCCGTACACGTCGGGGGTGTTCTGGAAGCCCTCGATGTCTTCGAAGAAGTAGCTCGAGAGGTGGGCGTTCTCCGCCTGTGCGCCGTAGTTCCACGCCTTGATGAAGTTGTCGGCGGTGACCTCTTCGCCGTTGGAGAAGGTCTGACCCTCCTTCAGCTTCACGGTGAGGTGCTGCGGGTCCTCGGTGGTGATCTCCTCGGCCATGTCGTTGACCGGCTTGCCCTCGGCGTCGTAGTAGACGAGCCCGGCGAAGATCTCGTCGAGGATCTTGCCGCCACCGACCTCGTTCGTGTTGGTCGGGATCAGCGGGTTCTCCGGCTCCGAGCCGTTCGTCGTGATGATGGCATCCGGGTCGGCCTTGGCCCCACCGTTGCCGCCGTCACCGGTGTTGCCGGATCCGCCCGCGCAGCCCGCGAGCGCCAGAGCGCCACCCGCGAACAGCGCGACGCCCGCCAGGGCGATCTTGTTGCGCTTCACTTTGTGTCCTCCTGTGGACGTGGGAATTCTGCGTGCGCATCGTCGAGCACGCAGGGATACCTGAGCGTAACCCGCGAGTCCGCCCGCCGACGCACTCGGCTAACGAACTGTTACTGAGTGGTGACCAATCGTCACACGCGCGAAACATGGGGAGACGAGGACGGCGCCGCGCCACCCGGAGGTGACCGCGACGCCGTCCGCGGATCAGCAGGGACTCAGGCGAACGCCTCCACCGGCGGGCACGCGCACACCAGGTTGCGGTCGCCGTACGCCTGGTCGATCCGGCGCACCGGCGGCCAGTACTTGGCGGCCACGAGCGAGCGCACCGGGTAGGCCGCCTCCTCGCGCGTATAGGCGTGCGTCCACTCCCCCGCGATGAGCGACACCGCGGTGTGCGGTGCGTGCACGAGCGGGTTGTCGTCGGCCGGCCAGCGTCCGGCGGCCACCGCGTCGGCCTCGGCCTTGATCATGATCATGGCCTCGATGAACCGCTCGATCTCGTCGAGGTCCTCCGACTCGGTCGGCTCCACCATCAGGGTGCCGGCGACCGGGAACGACATCGTCGGCGCGTGGAACCCGTAGTCGATGAGGCGCTTGGCGACGTCGTCGACCGTGATGCCCGTTGCCTCCTTGAGCGGACGCAGGTCGAGGATGCACTCGTGCGCGACCCGGCCGTTCTCGCCCGTGTAGAGCACGGGGAAGTGCGAGCCCAGCCGCTCCGCGATGTAGTTCGCCGAGAGCACGGCCGCTGCGGTCGCCCGGCGCAGCCCGTCGGCTCCCATCATGCGCACGTAGGCCCAGGAGATCGGCAGGATGCCCGCGGAACCGTAGGGGGCCGCCGAGATGACCGCACCGTCGAACGTGTAGCCGCCGAAATGCT
Organism: Microbacterium sp. K41; assembly: GCF_004794395.1. NCBI lineage: Bacteria > Bacillati > Actinomycetota > Actinomycetes > Micrococcales > Microbacteriaceae > Microbacterium > Microbacterium sp. K41. The sequence continues at coordinate 18,693 of NZ_SSDO01000448.1, forward strand.
CGGCGCGCTGTGCCAGCGGGTGCGAGGGCAGGTACGGGGCCAGGTGCGCCTTCGCCGCGACCGGGCCGATGCCGGGGCCACCCCCGCCGTGCGGGATCGCGAACGTCTTGTGCAGGTTGAGGTGCGAGACGTCGCCGCCCAGGTCACCGAAGCGCGCGTAGCCGAGCAGCGCGTTGAGGTTCGCGCCGTCGACGTACACCTGACCGCCGGCCTCGTGCACCGCCGTCGTGATCTCGACCACCTGCTCCTCGTACACCCCGTGCGTCGAGGGGTACGTGATCATCAGCGCAGCGAGCTCATCGGCGTGCTGCGCGATCTTGGCGCGGAGGTCGTCGAGGTCGACGTTGCCGAGCGCATCGCTGGCCACGACCACGACCTTCATGCCCGCCAGCACGGCAGACGCAGCGTTCGTGCCGTGCGCCGACGACGGGATGAGGCACACCGTGCGGTGCGCGTCGCCGTTCGCATGGTGGTAGCCGCGGATCGCGAGCAGGCCGGCGAGCTCGCCCTGCGACCCCGCGTTCGGCTGCAGCGACACCGCGTCGTAGCCGGTGATCTCGGCGAGCCAGCTCTCGAGCTGATCGATCAGTTCGAGATAGCCCTGCACGTCGTCCGCCGGGGCGAACGGGTGGATGCCGGCGAACTCGGGCCACGTGATCGCCGCCATCTCGGTCGCCGCGTTCAGCTTCATGGTGCACGAGCCGAGCGGGATCATGCCGCGATCGAGCGCGTAGTCGCGGTCGGACAGGCTCTTGAGGTAGCGCATCATCGCGGTCTCGCTGCGGTGCGCGTGGAACACCGGGTGCGTGAGGTACTCGTCCGCGCGGCGGAGAGCCTCCGGCAGCGCGACCGAGACACCCGCGACGAACGCGAACGCCCGCTCCGTCGGCCCGCCGAACACCAGCGCCACGCGGTGCAGGTCGGTGAACGTCGTCGTCTCGTCCACCGCGACACCGATCGTGTCGGCGTCGGCGACCCGCAGCAGGATGCCGTGCTCCTCGCGCGCGCGGGCGGCATGCTCCGCCGCGGCGCCAGGCACCCGCACCGTGAGCGTGTCGAAGAAGTGCTCGTGCACGACCTCGGCCCCCGCCTCGACCAGCCAGTCACGCAACAGGGTGGCCTTGCCGGCGACGCCCTGGGCGATCGAGCGCAGCCCGTCGGGGCCGTGGTACACCGCGTACATCGAAGCCATGACCGCGAGCAGCACCTGCGCCGTGCAGATGTTGGACGTGGCCTTCTCCCGGCGGATGTGCTGCTCGCGCGTCTGCAGCGAGAGCCGGTACGCGGGCTTGCCGTCGGCATCGACCGACACCCCGACCAGTCGCCCCGGCAGCTGGCGCTCGAGGCCGGAGCGCACTGCCATGTAGCCGGCGTGCGGTCCGCCGAAGCCCATCGGCACGCCGAAGCGCTGCGTGGTGCCGACCGCGACGTCGGCACCCATCGTCCCCGGGGCCGTGAGCAGTGTGAGCGCCAGCAGGTCGGCCGCGGCCACGGCGAGACCACCCGCGAGGTGCGCGGCCTCGAACACCGCCGTCGGGTCCCACACGCGACCGGACGCGCCGGGGTACTGCACGAACACGCCGAACAGCTCGTCCGGCAGCTCCTCGCCCGCCGCGAGGTCGACCGTCACGAGCTCGACACCGAGGGCGTCCGCGCGGGACGCGAGCATGGCCCTGGTCTGCGGCAGCGCGTCGGCGTCGACCACGAACACGTTCGACGAGGACTTCGAGGCCCGCCGCGCGAGCAGCATCCCCTCGACCACGGCCGTGGACTCGTCGAGCATCGACGCGTTCGCGGTGCTGAGGCCGGTGAGCTCGGCGACCATGGTCTGGAAGTTGATGAGCGCCTCCAGGCGCCCCTGCGAGATCTCGGGCTGGTACGGCGTGTAGGCCGTGTACCAGGAGGGGTTCTCCAGCACGTTGCGCTGGATCACCTGGGGCGTGATGGTGCCGTAGTACCCGAGGCCGATCATCGCGCGGCGGACCGTGTTGCGCGACGCGAGCGCCCGCAGCTCGGCCAGGGCCTCGGTCTCGCTCGCGGCGGCGGAGATGCGCGACTCCGCGACCGCGGCCTCCGGCCCCGTGTAGATCGAGGCGGGGACGGCCTGGCGCATGAGCGTCTCGACCGGGCTGGTGGGCCCGTCCTCCGCGCCGCCGAGCCCGAGCGCGTCGAGCATCGTGCGCTGTGCGGCCTCGGTGGGTCCGATGTGACGATCGGCGAAAGCAACCACGTGTGTCTCAGCCCTCCGTGAGTGCGACGTAGGCGTCGCGGTCGA
>NZ_SSDO01000449.1:0-11787 GCF_004794395.1 Microbacterium sp. K41
CGGGGACGGTCGCGACCGGCGCCGCCTCCGCGAACGCCGGCGCCGCCCAGCTGCGCGACGGTCTCGCCACCCTCTCGTCCGGCACCGTCGAACTCCGCGACGGCCTCGCCGACGGGGTGCAGCAGATCCCGGAGTCCACCCCGGAGCTTCGCAGCCAGCAGGCCGACACCATCGCCGACCCCGTGAAGGTGTCGAGCGACAAGGTGGCGTCCGCGGAGGACTACGGCGCCGGACTGGCCCCCTTCTTCGCAGCACTGTCGGCCTGGATCGGCATCTACGCGCTGTTCCTCATCGTGAAGCCCATCTCACGCCGCGCCGTCACCGCCCTGCACTCCCCCGTGCGCATCACGCTCGCCGGCTGGCTCACACCCGCCATGCTCGGCGCCGTGCAGATGCTCGGGCTCATGGGCATCCTGGCGCTCACGCTCGGCTTCACGTTCGACCACCCCCTCGGCACGCTCGGGGTGTTGATGTTCGCTTCTGCCACGTTCGCGGCGATCATCCTGGCGCTGAACGTCTGGCTGGGCTCGGTCGGACAGTTCCTCGGCCTCGTGCTCATGGTGCTGCAACTGGTCACCGCGGGCGGCACGTTCCCCTGGCAGACGCTGCCCACCCCGCTCGCCGCACTGCACCACGTGCTGCCGCTCGGCTACGTGGTCGACGCGATGCGGCAGCTGATGTACGGCGGCGACTACGCCCGCGCCGGGTGGGATCTGGCCGTGCTCGCGCTGTGGCTCGTCGGTGCCCTCGTGCTCGCGGCGATCGGGGTGACGCGCATGACGCACCGCCGCACGCTGCGCGATCTGCAGCCCAGCCTGATCGGCTGACGCGGTCGCTCGCCGCGGGACGTGCCGCGGCGAGCGCGGGCGGGCTAGGATGCGAGAGCGCGGCCCTGAAACGCGCACCGGGGCTCGGTGGGACTGAGTCCCAACCGCGACCCGAAAGAGTTCTCGACGATGATGACCGTTTCGCCGGTGTCACCCGCACCCTCCCGCCCGTCGCTCGGTGTCCGCATCGGGCGCATCGCGTTCCTCGTCGTCGCCGCGATCGTGGTGATCGCGGTGGCCGCGGCGTTCTTCGTGACATGGACCATCCAGCGCTCGTTCCCGCAGACCTCGGGCACCCTGCGGCTGGACGGCCTCGCCGCCGAGGTGACCGTGCAGCGCGACGCGAGCGGGATCCCGACCATCACCGCCGACTCCTCGGAAGACCTGTTCTTCGCGCAGGGGTTCGTGCACGCGCAGGACCGCTTCTTCGAGATGGACTTCCGCCGGCACGTGACGTCGGGCCGCGTGGCCGAGCTGTTCGGCGCGTCCCAGGCCGGCACCGATGCGTTCCTGCGCACGCTCGGCTGGCGCAAGGTCGCCGAGGCCGAGGTCGAGGCGATGGACGACACGACCCGCGGCTACTACGAGGCGTACGCCGACGGTGTGAACGCCTACCTGTCGTCCCGGTCCGGAGCGGAGCTGTCGCTCGAGTACGCGGTGCTGGGCCTGCAGAACCCCGACTACGAACCGGAGCCGTGGGAGCCGGCCGACTCCGTCGCGTGGCTCAAGGCCATGGCCTGGGACCTCCGCACCAACGTCGAGGACGAGACGGAGCGCGCGCTGCTCGCGGGCGCCCTCGCCGACGGCGGCGACCCGGAGGACACGCATGCCCTGCTCGCGAAGCTGTACCCCTCCTACCCGTTCGACCGGAACCCGGTGATCGTGCCGCAGATCTCCACGGTGGAGCCGCTCGACACCACCGCAGACGCCGCCGCGTTCACCCTGCCGCCGAAGGACGGCGAGGTGCAGCAGGCCGTCACCACGATCGAGTGGCAGGAGACGGCGAACGTGATCGAAGCCGCGAGCGTCCTGGTCGGAGACGCCGGCGAGGGCATCGGCTCCAACTCCTGGGTCGTCTCGGGAGAGCTGACCGCGTCGGGCATGCCGCTGCTGGCGAACGACCCGCACCTCGGCGCCTCCCTGCCCTCGGTCTGGTACCAGGTGCAGCTGAAGTGCTCGACGGTCGACGCCGACTGCCCGTTCGACGTGGGGGGCTTCTCGTTCTCCGGTCTCCCGGGCATCGTGATCGGCCACAACCAGCGCGTCGCATGGGGCTTCACCAACCTCACCACCGACGTGACCGACCTGTACGTCGAGCGCATCGAGGGCGACGCGTACTGGCGCGACGGCGCGCTCGTGCCGCTCGAGGAGACCACCGAGACCATCGCGGTCGCTGGTGGCGACGACATCGAGCTCACGATCCGCTCCACCGTGCACGGCCCGATCATCTCCGGCCTCACCGACGACTTCACCGCGATCGCCGACGCGCCGGACCCCGCGCTCCGGGCCGAGGGCACCGCCCCCGCTCCACCGGGAAGCGACGCCGCCGAATACGCCCTGAGCCTGCGCTGGACGGCCCTCGATCCCGGCACCACCGCGACCGCGATCTTCGCCCTCTCCACCGCGCAGGACTTCGACGACTTCCGCGCCGCCGCCGCCCTGTTCGACGTTCCGGCGCAGAACCTCATCTACGCCGACGTCGACGGCAACATCGGCTACCAGACGCCGGGGCGGCTCCCCATCCGCGGGGCCGGCGACGGGTGGATGCCACAGCCCGGGTGGGACAGCGGCTACGACTGGACCGGCTACATCCCGTTCGAGGAGCTGCCCGTGGCGTACAACCCCGCGTCCGGCTACATCGTGACTGCGAACAACGCGATCGTCACCGACGACTACGAGTACTTCCTGTCGCGCGACTGGGACCAGGGGTACCGCGCTGCCCGCATCGCCCACCTGATCGAGCGCCGCGCGGCCGCCGCGCCGCTGACCGCGCAGGACCTGCGCGACATCCAGATGGACGGCGAGATGTGGATCGGCAAGCAGCTGGTCAGCGCCATGGGCGACGTCGAGGTCGACGGTACCGGACCGCGGACGGCCGTCGAGCTGCTCCGCACGTGGGACGCGCAGAACGACAAGACCTCCGCGGCCGCCGCGTACGCGAACGTGCTGTGGTCGCGCCTCGTGCAGAACCTCTTCGCCGAGCGCGCCGTGCCCCTGCCCACCGACGGCCAGGGACGGCTGTTCACCGTGGTCGGCGACCTGCTCGAAGACCCGTCCGACCCGCTGTGGCGCAACGACCGCATCGACGTCGACGGCATGCCCCAGATGCTGGCCCGGTCGGCCGAGGAGGCGTACGACGAGCTCGCCGCGCTGCAGGGCACCGACACGGCGCGCTGGAACTGGGGCGACCTGCACGCCATCACGCTCCGCAGCGGCACGTTCGGCTCGTCCGGCATCGCCCCGATCGAGGCACTGTTCAACCGCGGACCCTACCCGGTCGGCGGCGGCGCATCGGTGGTGGACGCGACCGGCTGGACCATCGGCGAGTCGTACGCCACCACGACCGTGCCCTCCATGCGGATGGTGGTCGACCTCGACGACCTCGACGCCTCCACGTGGATCCACCTCACCGGCGCCTCCGGTCACGCATACCACGAACACTACGTCGACCAGACGGAGGACTGGGCCTCGGGCGTACAGCGCCCCTGGGCGTTCACACCGGCCGCGGTCGAGCGGTCCGCGCGCGACACTCTGATCCTGGCCCCCGCCGGCTGAGAGACCCGCAGAGGTTCCTCGGCTAGCGTGGACCGGTGCCCTCCAGTTATCTCGCCCCGAAGGGGACGACCGCGACGCTGCTGGAGTTCGAGCACGGCGGCGCGACCCTCATCGCGGAGAGCTTCGGCGAGGGGCCGCACACCTACCTGCTGCTGCACGGCATCGGCATGGGCCGCAGCGTGTACCTCGACCTCACCCAGCGGCTGAACGGACGCGTGATCGCGCTCGACCTCCCCGGGTTCGGCGAAGCGCCCGAGCCCACGCGCACCCTCACCATGCAGCGCCACGCCGACCTGGTCGCCGCGTATCTGCGCCACGTCGACGCGGAACCCGTGGTGGTGATCGGGCACTCGATGGGCAGCCAGATCGCGGCCGAGCTCGCCGCCCGGCACCCCGAGCTCGTGGCGGGGGTGGTGCTCGCGGGACCGACGGTCGACAAGGCCGCGCGCAACATCGGGGCCCAGGCGCGCTACCTGCTGCAGGACCTCGTGGGCGAGCGGCCGCTCGTCATCTGGCGCGGCGCGCGCGAGTACCTCCGCGGCGGTCCGCACCTGATCCGCAAGATGCGGGCGACCATCGTGCATCAGCCCGAGAAGGCCTTCCGCCGCATCCACTGCCCCGTGCTCGTGCTGCGCGGGGAAGACGACCCACTGGCCCCGATGAGTTGGTGTCAGGTCATCCTCGACGCCATCCCCGGCGCGGAGCTCTCCGTGATCCCCGACCACGGGCACGGCACCCTCATCAGCGACTCCGAACCCGCCGCACGCCTGATCGAGGCGTTCGCCGACCGCACCTGACGCGCGGGCGAGGTCAGCCCGCGGCGGGCGGCGTCTGCTTGGACTCGGCGAGCTCGTCCACCACGAGCCCGCGCTGCTCGATCGTGCCGTTGCGATACGCCTGCCGTCCGACCATGTGCGCGGACAGGGGCGCCGTGGCGAACTGCATCAGCACCACCGGGGCGACCAGCACCAGGCCGAACAGCACGCCGCCGATCGACCGCTGCGACAGCGCGATCGCCACGCAGATCACCAGCAGCCCGAGCACCTGCGGCTTGGTCGCGGCGTGCAACCGCGTCGGCACGTCGCGGAAGTGCAGCAGCCCCACCGCGGCGGAGAGGCACAGCAGCGCACCGATCAGGATCAGCACCAGCACCGCGACGTCGATCACGGCGTCGGGGATCATCAGGCCGAACACGTTCATGGCGTCGTGTTGTCCCTTCTCGCGACGAACCGGGCGACCGCGATCGACCCGAACACGCCGACGGCGGCGATGATCAGCAGCACCGGGATGTTGCGGGTGTGACCGTTGATCGCCATCTCCGCGCCCAGCACGCACATGACCTCGGTGAGCAGCACGTCGGCGGCGACCGCGCGGTCGAGGATCGACGGACCGCGCACGATGCGGATGACGGCGAGGATCGCGGCGACACCGAACACCGCCATGATCACCAAGAGCAGCACGTTCATCGGGCACCCCCCACCCTGGCCGGATCGATGCGACCCGCGCGCTCGTCGGCCTTGAGGCGGCGGTACTGCGACGGGTCGCCCAGCGCGCGAACGACCCGCTTCTCCCAGCCGAGCACCCCCTGCCGCTGCTCCTCGACGTCTTCCTTGCTGCGCACGCCGATCACGTGCAGGTAGAGGATGCGCCGGTCACGGTCGGCCTCCACCACGAGCGAACCGGGGATCAGCGACGACACCACCGCGACGTGCGTCATGACGAGGTCGTCCGCGTACCGCAGGGGCACGGCGACGATCGCGGTGCCCGGCTGCCGGCGGAAGTCGAACACCTGCACCGTGACCGACAGGGCGCCGCGCAGCACTGCCCAGAGGAACTGCACGATGAACAGCGCGGCGTACCAGAGGTTCACGCGGCCGGACAGCTCGACCGTCGGCAGCCGGAACACGCGCGTCACGAAGATCGCGACCACGAGCCCGGTCAGGAACGCGAGCACGGTGAACTGCGCCCACAGCAGCATCCACAGCACGATCAGCCAGGCGAGGAACGGCAGCTGCATGCCGATGTCGCGCCACAGGCGCCGCGTCTCCGGCCTCATCCCTCCACCTCGTCTTCCAGTTGGACGAGGTTGACCGGCTGCAGCAGGCCAGCCCCGATGCGATCGCACAGAGCGTACAGCGGACCGGCGAAGATCGTCAGGGCCACCGTGACGGTGACCATGCCCGCGGTGGCGACCGTCATGATCTTCGGGATGCGCCTGGTCTCCTGCTGCTCGTCGGCCGCGGGTGCTCCCGTCAGGTAGGAGATGCGTCCCTCGGTCTCGGTGGAGTCCTCCTCCTCGCGCCAGAACGCCAGGTTCCACGCCCGCATGAGCGCGTACAGCGTGAGCAGCGAGGTGATGATGCCGCCGAAGATCAGCACGATCATCAGGGGCGTTCCCACGGAGGCGGCGGCCTCGAACAGCGCGAACTTGCCGATGAACCCGGAGAACGGGGGCAGGCCGCCGAGGTTGATGGCGGGGATGAAGTACAGCACCGCGATCACGGGCGCGATCTTGAGCAGTCCCTTCACCCGGAGGATCGAGGTGCTTCCCGCCCGACGCTCGATGAGTCCCACGGCGAGGAAGAGGGTGGTCTGCACGACGATGTGGTGCACGATGTAGTACACGGTGGCGCCGATCGCCGCGGGCGTCGCGATCGCCAGGCCGAAGATCATGTAGCCCACGTGGCTCACGAGGGTGAACGACAGGATCCGTTTCAGCTCCGCCTGCGCCACGGCACCCAGCACCCCGACGACCATGGTCGCCAGCGCGATGATGAGCAGCAGCGTGTCGATGCTGTTGGAGGCGAAGAGCTGCGTCTCGGTGCGGATCAGCGCGTACACGCCGACCTTCGTCAGCAGTCCGGCGAACACCGCCGTGACCGGGGCCGGGGCGGTCGGGTAGGAGTCGGGCAGCCAGAAGGAGACGGGGAAGATGGCGGCCTTGATGCCGAAGGCGACCACGAGCATCAGGTGCAGCACGAGCTGCGTGTCCTGCGGCAGCTCCGACATGCGCTCGGCGATCTGCGCCATGTTCACGGTGCCGAGGGCGCCGTAGATCATCGCGATCGAGGCGAGGAACAGGATCGACGACACGAGCGAGACCACGATGTACACCGCACCCGTGCGGATGCGCGACTCGGTGCTGCCCAGCGTGATCAGCACGTACGACGCGACGAGCAGGATCTCGAAGCCGACGTAGAGGTTGAACAGATCGCCCGCGATGAAGGCGTTGAAGATGCCCGCCGCGAGGATCAGGTAGGAGGGGTTGAAGATCGAGATCGGGGTCTCGTCCGCGCCGTCGGCGACGCCCTGACCGATCGAGAAGAGGAGGACCGCGAGCAGCACGACGCTCGACACGAGCACGAGCAGCGCGGCGAGCCGGTCGACGTAGAGCACGATGCCGAACGGCACCGGCCACCCGCCGACCGAGACCGCGAGCGGGGATCCCGCATCGACCACGACCAGCAGCACTGCGGCGATGACCGAGACGATCGCGAGGGTGGCGACCGTGACGAGCACCTGGAGACGGGCATTGCGCCCGAACACGAGGGTGACCGCGGCGCCCAGCAGCGGCAGGGCGACCAGGAGCGGGACGAGCGTGGTCATGACCTGCCCTCCCCGTCTGTCGTGTGGTCTGGATCCTCGTCGGCCTCGGGTTCGGGTTCGTCCTCCCGCTGCGCGCTGTACGGCGAGTCGTAGGGGGCGTCGTCGTGGATGTCGGGATGGTCGCGCATGTGCAGCACCGTGATGGGCGCGGTCTGCACGCCGACGAAGTCGGTGGTCGCCTCGTCGTCGTCGGTCTCCGACTCGTCGTCCATGAGGTCTTCGTCGGCGTCGGTGCGCTCGCGCAGGGCGATGTCGGCCTCGTCGTCCTCGACCGTGTCGGCCTGGCCGAGCTGCCAGGAGCGGTAGATGAGGGCGAGCAGGAACGCCGACACCGCGAAGGTGATCACGATGGCGGTGAGGGTCAGAGCCTGCGGGAGCGGATCGCTGAGGTCGCCGTTCGTGCCGAAGAAGGGGGCGTTGCCCGGCACGCCCATCACGATCAGCAGCAGCAGGTTCGTGGCGTTGCCGAGCAGCAGGAAGCCGATCAGCACCCGGGTCAGGCTGCGCTCGAGCATCGCGTAGACGCCGCACGCGAAGAGCACGGCCATGATCGCGATGAGGGCCAGGGAGACGTCCATCAGCCGTTCCCCCCTGTCCGCGAGGTGAAGTCGATCGCGGTGCTCTGACCGGGGCGGAGCGCGGACTGCCGGTCCACCTCGGCGCCGAGGCTGCGCAGCACGTCGAGCACGAGCCCGATCACCACGAGGTACACGCCCACGTCGAAGATCGTGGAGGTGACGAACTCCATGTGACCGATGCCCGGGATCTCCCACTCCCAGAAGGTGCTGGTGAGCGGGGCCATCCCGAAGAACAGCGGCACCACGGCCGTGCCGACCGCGAGGATGAGGCCCGCCCCGAGCAGGCGTCCGGCGTCGGTGGGCGCGGCGGCACCGAGCTCCCAGCGACCGCCGGCGATGTAGCGCATCACGAGCGCCATGCCCGCGACGAGTCCGCCGGCGAAGCCGCCGCCCGGCAGGTTGTGACCCGCGAACAGCAGGAAGATCGACACCACGATGATGGTGTGGAACAGGATGCGCACGATGACCTCGAGCAGGATCGACCTGTTCTCCGGCTTCATCTTCTGTCCGCCGACCAGCCAGGCGCGCGGGGCGCTGCGGTTCTCGGACGTCTGGAAGCGCACGCCGTCGGTGGTCTCGACGAGCGGACGGCTGCGGGCGGCCTTGCGCACGGAGCGCGGCAGGGTCTTGGTGGCGGCGAGCAGATCGGCGCGGTGGGTCACGAAGACGAGGGAGGCGACACCGGTCGCCGCGAGCACGAGCACCGACAGCTCGCCCATCGTGTCCCAGCCGCGCAGGTCGACCAGGGCCACGTTCACCACGTTCTTGCCGTGGCCGATCTCGTAGGCGATCTGCGGGAAGATCTCCGAGATCGGGTCGGCGACGCGCGACTGGGTGGCCACGATCGCGACGAACGCCATGGTGAGGCCGACGCCGATGCCGAGCAGCGCCCGGGGGATGCGGCTGACCGAGGCGTTGTGCTCGCCCATCCGCGCGGGGAGCCGCCGCAGCACCAGGGCGAACGTGACCATGGTGACCGTCTCGACGAGGATCTGCGTGAGCGCGAGGTCGGGTGCGCCGCTGGTCGCGAAGAGCACGACCATGCCGAGACCCGTGACCGAGGCGAGCACGACGCCGGTGTACCGCTTCCTGGCGCGCACCGCCACCACGCCCGCGACGGCCATGATCGGCGCGACCGCGAGCTGTGCCGGGGTGTGCCAGAGCGACAGCTGGTAGCGGTCGATGTCGCTCGCGATGAGCGCGGTGACCTCGGCCGCGACGAACACCACGAAGATCGTGCCGACGTAGACGGGCAGCGAGCCGCGCTGCGTGAGGGTGGTGCTGAGCACGGACAGCCGGTCGATGCCGCGCATCACGAGGTAGTAGGCGTCGGCGGCGGTGAAGGGCAGCAGGCGCGGGCGTCGGTCCCAGCCGCTGCGTCGCGTGAGCAGGAACAGCCCGATGCCCAGCAGGACCGTGAGGATCGAGATCCCGAGCGCTGGTTCGAACCCGTGCCAGAGCGCGAGGTGACCGGGGCCTTCGACGGCGGCGCCCTCGTGGTCGAGGCCGGGGTTCGCGGTGAGCGCGTAGGGCTGCAGGGCGATGTCGAGCGCGGGGGCGCCGATGCCCGCCGCGAGGGTGACCCCGGCGAGGATGATCGGCGCGGAGAGGAAGCCGACGGGCGGGTCGGGCCACGCGGTGTCGGGCAGCCGCTCGCCGCGGTCGTCGCGTTTGGTCCAGAACGCTCCCCACAGGAAGCGCACGCCATATGCCGCGGTGAGCATGGAACCGAGGACGACGCCGATCAGCGCCACGAGTCCCCAGATCGAGCCGCCCTGCGCGTCATCCAGGAGCGCCGTGAGCGTGGACTCCTTGGCGACGAAGCCGATGGTGGGCGCGATGCCCGCCATCGACGCGACCGAGATGAAGGCCGCGGTCGCCATGACCGGCGCCTGCCGTCCGACCCCGGAGAGCTCGGTGATGTCACGCGTGGAGAGCTGCCGGTCGATCACGCCGACGATCAGGAACAGCGCCGACTTGAACAGGGCGTGCCCGATCACGAGCGCGAGTCCGGCGAGGGCGGCGGCCTGCGTGCCGTAGCCGACCACGACGGCGAAGAACCCCAGCTGGCTGACGGTGCCGAAGGCGAGCACGCGCTTGAGGTCGGTCTCGCGCAGCGCCTGGATCCCGCCGAGCAGCATGGTGAGGATGCCGAGGCTGATGATGATCGGTCGCCAGGTGGCGCTCAGCGCGAAGATCGGGGCGAAGCGCGCGATGAGATAGATGCCCGCCTTCACCATCGCGGCGGCGTGCAGGTAGGCGCTGACCGGCGTGGGGGCGGCCATCGCACCGGGGAGCCAGAAGTGGAACGGGAACAGCGCCGACTTGCTGATGGCGCCGATCAGCAGCATCACGATGGCGGCGTCGATCAGGGGCCCGGTGGGGGCGAGCGCGAGGATCTCGCGGATGCTCGACGTGCCGGCGTCTACGACGAGCAGCACGACGCCGACGAACATCACCAGGCCGCCGAGGGTCGTCACCAGCAGAGCCTGGAGCGCGGCTCGACGGCTGGCGGCGCGGCGGCGGTAGTGCCCGATCAGGAGGTACGAGAGGATGCTCGTCACCTCCCAGAACATCACGAGCATCACCAGGTCGTCGGTGAGCACGAGGCCGTACATCGCGCCGGCGAAGCCGAGCAGCACCCCGGCGAACTGGCCGATGCCGGCCGCGTCGTCGTGGAAGTACCAGCGGCAGTAGAGCAGCACGAGCGCGCCGACGCCGGTCACGATCAGGGTGAGGACCCACCCGAGCACGTCCATGTTCATGGAGAGCGAGAGCCCGAGCTGCGGGATCCACGGCACCGACTCGAACGGCACGGGGCCGTCGAGCACCTGCGGCGTGAGCACCAGCGCGTGCACGAACGCGGCGGCGGGGACGAGCGCGGCGACGGCGAAAGCCTGTGCTCCCAGCCAGCGCACCAGAACGGGCAACAGCAGCGACCCGAGGAGGAACACGGCGAGGAGCATCAGCATATACGCGGCTCCTCGGGGCTCGTCGGCCTTGCGGCTCAGGCGGGCGGTGTCCGTCCAGTTTACCGGGATGATGGGGCCGGGCGGTTCGCGGGTCTGCGCGACGTGCCAGAGTGTTCGCATGCACGGGGGCGCACGGAGGGAGCTGGCGGGGTGGCTCACGGCCCTCGCGATCGCCCTCGTCGCGGCGGGTCAGCTCGCCGCATCGCCCCGCTCCTCGCTGCTCTTCCGTGACGGGGATTCCCTGGTCGTGGGACTGATCTCGCGCGCGGTCCTCGACGGCGGCGGGGTCGGCGAGTGGGCGCTGTCGAGCGTGCTGTTCCTTCCGGAGTCCGCCGTGCACGTCGCCCTCGGCGCGCTGCTGCCGCTCGACGTCGATGGCCTGCTCGCGGTGAACGCGGTGGTCAACCTGCTCGGGTTCTACGGCGTGGCGCGGCTCGTCGCCGGTCGTCGCCGCGCGGGTGCCGCCCCGGTCGCGTGGTCGCTCGCGGCGCTCGGGGTGTTCGCGCTTCTCGTGTTCACCGAGGTGTCGCCGTCGCGCGATGCCCTCGAGCTCGCGTCGCTCTCGCTCACGACCACCTACTACGCCGCGACCACGATCGGAGCGGTCGCCGCGGTCGGTCTGGCCCGGCGCTTCCTCGACCGCCCGGGCGGCGGGGTCGTGCTGCTCTGGGCGCTCGGCGCGACGGCCGCCGTGTCCACGCTGACCAATCCGCTGTTCGCGGCCTGGGCCACGGTGCCGCTGCTGGCCGTGCTGGTCGTGCTCGGGTTCTCCGTCCGGAGCCGGCGGCCCGCGCTGCTGCTCGGCGCTGCCCTGTTCGGCGGCACGCTGCTCGGCTTCCTCTGTCGCATTCCGTTCTCGGCATGGATCGCGAACACGGGCGCCGGTTACGTGCAGCCGTGGCGCTGGCGGGAGTCGCTCGAGCTGTACGCCGGGCTGTTCGCGGCCCGGCTCTCGACGCCGCCGGGGGTGCTCGCGCTGGTCGTGGCCGCCGCCCTCCTCGCCCTCGCGGTGGTGCGCATGCGGCGGGC
>NZ_SSDO01000044.1:0-12210 GCF_004794395.1 Microbacterium sp. K41
GGCCGGCTCGGCGCCGCGGCCGCTGGAGCGGCTGTACGCCGAGCACGACGCGGTCACGGCCCGGTGGATGCGGTACGAGACCGACCCTGCGCTGCAGATCGCGTATCCGGCGATGACCGACGTCAAGCGCCCGGAGACCGCGGCGTACCTGCGTGCCGCGGGCACGGCGGTGGAGGCGCGCCGCGGCACCACGGGGCGGATCACGGCGGCGGAGTTCGCCGCCTACCGCGACGCGGTCGCGGAGCTGGAGCGCGCGTTCGAGGCGGCGGAGCATGCGGCCAGGGTGCACGCGGGGGAGGCGCCGACCACTCCCGCGTGGCAGGATGCCGCGCACGACATGGTGAACCGCTCGGTCGAGGCGATCGACCGCGCCGCGGGAGCCGCCGCCTCGGCACTGGCCGCGTGGAGCAGCCGCCGCAGCCGCCCCCGGTCGGACGACGACGTCTGATCAGCCCGCACCGGGTCGACGCCCGGCTCGGTACTCGCGCGTTATCAGCGGGGAGAGCCGCACCAGGAGCTCTTCACCGACCGTGCCGATGAGTTCGGCCAGGCTCGTCGCGTCGAGCTCCCCGCGGGCGCCCGGCCCCCACACGGCCACCTCCTCGCCGATCGCCGCCCGCGGCCAGGGGCGCACCACGCTCTCGGTCGGCCCGATCCGCAGCACGCGTCTGGCGCCGGCGGCCGTCCCGACCTCGAAGCAGCCGGCGAGGGTCGAGGGGAGGCCGTCGAGACTGCCGATCCCGATCGTGACGGCCTCGGCGTCCACGCGGATCACCGGGGCGAGCAGCGTGGAGGCGAGGGCGATGTCGTCCGGCGGCGGCGCTCCCACCGACCGGATCCCGTACACGAAGGCCCCGAAGCGCACCAGGTCGAAGCGGAACTCGGAGCGGGCGGCCCCCGCGGCGCTGGCAGCCAGATGCCGCACGGTCGGCGTGAGGCCCAGCGCCTCCGCCCGCTGCACCGCGTCCCGGAACGCGACTCGCGCCAGGTCGTCGTCGCGGTCGCTCACCTCGGCGATGTGGCTCCAGATGCCCTCGACCCTGATCGCTCCCGCGGCCTCCAGCTCCGCCGCCCGTCGGACCACCTCGGTCCAGTGCTCGGGGCGGATCCCGCTGCGATGCAGACCCGTGTCGATCTTGAGGTGCACGGGCTGCGGGCGACGCTGATTCACCTCGACGATACGTTCCAGGTAGTCGGCGTCACCCACCCCGAGGGTGACGCCCGCGCGCACCGCCGCCGCGATCTCGCTCCGGGTCATGGTCACCCACGCGAAGACCCGCGCGTCGGGGCCGGCGGCGGCGCGCGCGCGCACCGCGGTGGCGCTGTCGAACGCCCCGAACCAGCGCACCCCTTCGGCGGCCGCAGCCGTGACGACCCGTTCGAGCCCGTGTCCGTACGCGTCGCACTTCACGATCATCATGACCTCGGCGGGCGCGCTCCGGCGCTGCAGTTCGCGGATGTTGGCGCGCAGCCGACGCAGATCCACGACCAGTCGGGGGAGGGTCATGGTGTCTCCTCTCGCGCGGCGCGCAGCCCGAGCGCGCACACGAGCTCGGCGGCCGTCCAGCCGGTGATGCGGGTCCAGTCGGCCAGTGCGTGCCGCGCGGGACCGGGCCCGCCGAAGTACACGACCTCCTCACCGTGCCGGATCGGCGCGTAACCGATGTCGACGACGCACACGTCCATCGCCACCCGTCCGATGATCGGGAACAGCCGGCCGCGGATCTCGACGTCGGCCTCGTTCCCGAGCGCCCGGGGGATGCCGTGGCCGAACCCGCCGGTCACGAGCGCCACACGGGTGTCGGTGCCCGCATGGTGCGTGTGGTTGTACGACGCCCCTTCGCCCGCCCGCAGCTCCTTGGTGGAGAGGACGCGCCCGGCGACGCGCATCACGGGCTCCGTGTCCGCACCGGGCCAGCCGAACAGGCGCGCGGGATCGATCGTCGCCGGCTCGTCGCACGGGGTCAGGCCCGACCGGGCCGCGCTGCGCCCGGCCGAGGCGTCGAAGATCGCGTGGCGGATACCGGCGTCGTGCGCGATCCCCGCCACCCAGGTCAGGCCGTGTCCCCACGCGTCCCGGCGCAGGTCGATCACCGGGACGCCGATGCTCGCCGCTGCCTGACGGTGCGCGTTCGAGGCGAGCGCGGCGCGGGAGAGGCGGGCACGGATCAGGGCGTTCAGAATCCCATCGCCTTCTGGAACCGGGGCCGGTGGCCGGTGCGGATGCCGAGCACGCTCGGCTTCACCTCGTACACTCCCGTGCCCCAGTTCCCCTCGATGATCACGGGACCCGTCGGGGTGACCGCCACGTCCCATCCGACGTACTGCACCTGCGGCACGCGGCGGGCAGCCCGGTCGACCAGCGCGATCACCTCGTCGTACAGCGGCAACTGGAAATCGGCGATCCGGTAGCCCGTGTCGGGATGGAATCGGTGGACGTTGCCGTGCGAGTCGTAGCCGTCGCCGAGGGCGCGCCCGGTGTCCGCGTCGAGCATGGTGTAGAAGCCGCCCCAGTCCATCTGGTCGGCGGCCTGGCCGCGACCGAACTTCTGGGCGATGGACAGGATATGCGTCCGATGGCCGTCGAAGAACGCCGTGATGCGCGTGGAGTTGACGGTCCCCGGGCACACCGCCGACAGCGCGTCGTGCTGCACGATGTTCTCCTCGACGAGCAGCTCGCCGTTCTCCATCAGCCGGTGGTGGAACGCGTCCCAGTCGGAGACGTCTGCGCCGTGGTACCGGTGGATCGCATGGCCGGAGCGCCCGAGCTGCTGCTTGGTGATCAGCGTCTGGTGCCGGTCCGCGAACGAGCGCAGAGCGTCCGCATTGTCGTTGTCCAGCAGCATCCACTCCCGCCCCAACAGGTCGGAGAACACGCGCGCGAACTCCCACTTGTCGTGGAAGATGTGCCGGTAGTCGGCGTGGTCGAACAGGTAGGACAGTCGATTCGACAGCGGATGCGTCATCATGGTGCGGCGCTCCGCCGCCGTGAGCATCGCGAAGTCGTAGTCGACGTAGTCCTGGAAGCCGACCTGGTGGAAGGCCGCCTCACTGAGCATGTCGACGAGCACCGCAACCGTGCGCTGATCATGGTGCGCCGCCACCGCACGCGCACGGCGCATCAACGAACCCACGTCGATGCGCCGTGCGCGACCCAGCAGATAGCGGAGGCGGATCACGCCGGCGTGAACGGTCGAGCTCACTGCCCGGCGGGGTCGTTCTCGACGACGCGGGGGCGACGGGTGCGGCGTCCGGCCGACGCGCCGGGGTCACCCGTGATGATGACGCGCTGGAGCCAGCGGTCGGTGCCGTCGTAGCGCGGCTCGAAGCTGGTCCGGGCGTGGAGCACGCGACGGTTGTCGAACAGCAGCAGGTCGCCCGCCTTCAGATTCACGGCGATACGGGCGGCGTCCGCCGCGTCGTGGAAGCGCCGCAGCGCGGCGGCCGCCTCCTCGTCGCCCTCGACGGCGGCCGCGCAGTCCATGTCCACGCGCACGAAGCGCTCGCCGTCCTCGCCGTACAGGACCGGTCCACGGACCCCGTCCTCGGGGCGTCCCGTGCCGCCCGATGCCTTGTCGATGCCGTGCAGGAATCGGGGCTCGCGCAGGATCCGCTCGTCTTCCGGGCTCAGGACCACGCGGTCGATCGGAGCGAGGGCCGTGTCGGCGTTCACATCGCCGCGCACGCACAGCAGGCCCACGTAGTGCGGGTGGGCGTCGTCGAACGCGTCCTCCGTGTGCCAGTCGAGCAAGCCGCGGCTGCCCGTGCCGACCGCGTCGTATTCGTGGCCCTTCACCGGCGCGACGTTCTGGATCTGGGCGCCGGCGTGCTGGCGCGCGAACGCGAAGATCTCCCCCGCGGTTCCGGCGAGCGCGAGCAGCGTGGCCTCCGTGACGGGGTCCCGGTCCTGATTCTGGAACTCGAGCTGCCACCCCTCCGGGGTGCGCCCCATCTGCTCCTGGTCCACGGTGAAGCCGGTGAAGAGGACTGCGCCGTCGGGGACGTCGGCGGCCGCGAAGCGCCGGATGACCGCGACGGTGTCGGGGTCCTCCGCGGCGAGTGCGGCGGTCGCCGACGCCAGCAGGTCGTCGAAGGCCGCGTCGTCGCGGTAGATGCCGCGGCGCCCCACGGCGAGGGCGGAAAGGGCGTCGAGTGCCGCGGGAGCGAGGGCGTGCGTGATCATCGCGTCGCTCCCGTCGTCTCGATGGGCGCGCAGAGGCAGAGAGGCATGGTGAGCATGGGTATCGCTTTCTTCGAGGGGGGCCGCAGCTGCGGCTCGACAACGATACCAACTAAGGGGTAACACGTTACTAAGGACGGGCTGAGTCGCTACGGGAGGTGGCTCAGCCGGGGGCGACGGGGTCTCGATGGGGGAGGGGATTCGAGACCCCGCCGCCGGTCTCAGGGCTCGACGCGGATCTCGGCGATGACCTCGCCGTAGGCCGTCTCGCCGACCGGGGTGAAGCCGACGCGGCGGAAGAAGGCCTCCGGCCCCTCCTCGCCCGCCTCGTAGATGACGTTGACGTGGTCGACGCCGCGGCGGCGGGCCTCCTCGATGAGGCTCTCGACCGCGAAGCGACCGACCCCGCGGCCCTGGTCGTCGGCGTCGACGTTGATGCGCCACAGCACGGAGCGGAAGTGCTCCTCGGGGGCCTCGTCGTCGAAGTTCGCGCTGACGAAGCCGACGACCTCGTTGCGGTCGAGGATGACGCGCTGCCACGACGTCTGCGGGTTGATCACGGTTGCCGCGATGCCGTACGACACCGGAGCGAGGAACTGCTCCTGTCCGGGCTTGAGCGACAGGTTGTTCACGGCGACGATCGTCGCAGCGGAGAGTTCGACCATGCGCAGTTCGGACATGCCCCCAGGCTAGCCCCTCCCGGCGGACTCGACACGTCCCGGCTGAACATTTTCGGACCGGCGGAGGCGGGCGCACACCGTCGGCGGGAGGCGTCCAGCGGGCGGGCGGGGCGTCGAGCGCGCTCGGGGTATCTTGGTATCGAGACAAATCGCCCCGTGAACGGAGAACCTCCCGGTGACCGACGACGCCATCATCTACACGTACACCGACGAGGCACCGGCACTGGCCACCGCCTCGTTCCTGCCCATCATCCAGGCCTACACCGGCCAGGCAGGCATCGAGGTCGAGACGCGGGACATCTCCCTGGCCGGCCGTATCCTCGCCGCCTTCCCGCAGAAGCTCGCGCCGGAGCAGCAGGTCGGCGACGCGCTGGCCGAGCTGGGTGGCCTGGCCACTCTTCCCGAGGCCAACATCATCAAGCTGCCGAACATCTCGGCGTCGATCCCGCAGCTCAAGGCCGCCATCGCCGAGCTGCAGCAGCAGGGATACGACATCCCCGACTTCCCCGACGAGCCCACGTCGCTCGAGGAGAAGGACGTGCGGGCGCGGTACGACCGCATCAAGGGTTCCGCGGTGAACCCGGTGCTGCGCGAGGGCAACAGCGACCGCCGGGCCCCGCTGGCCGTGAAGAACTACGCCAAGAAGCACCCGCACCGCAACAAGCCGTTCGCGGAGGGGTCGAAGACTCGTGTGGCCACGCTCGGTCACGACGACTTCAAGCACAACGAGCGCTCGTGGGTCGCCGCCCATGACGACGTCCTCTCGTTCCGTCACACCGCGAAGGACGGCACCGTCACGATCCTGAAGGAAGGCCTCAAGGTCCTCCCGCGCGAGATCATCGACGCCACCTTCCTGTCCGCGAAGGAGCTCGACGCCTTCCTCGCCGAGACGCTCGAGGCCGCCAAGGCGGACGACGTGCTGTACTCGGTGCACCTCAAGGCCACCATGATGAAGGTCAGCGACCCGATCATCTTCGGCCACGTCGTGAAGGCGTTCTTCAAGGACGTCTTCGACCAGTACGGCACGCAGCTGGCCGAAGCCGGACTCAGCGCGAACGACGGCCTCGGCTCGATCCTCGCGGGGCTGGCCGACGTCGCGAACGGCGACGAGATCGCCGCCGCGTTCGACAAGGCCATCGCCGAGGGGCCGCGCCTGTCGTACGTGAACTCCGACAAGGGGATCACGAACCTCCACGTGCCGAGCGATGTCATCGTCGACGCGTCCATGCCCGCGCTCGTCCGCAACGGCGGGAAGCTGTGGGGCAAGGACGGCGAGGAGGCCGACACGATCGCCGTGATCCCCGACTCCTCCTACGCGAGCGTCTACCAGGCGGTCATCGACGACGTGATCGCGAACGGCCCGCTCGACCCGGCCACGATCGGCACCGTCCCGAACGTCGGGCTCATGGCGCAGGCGGCCGAGGAGTACGGCAGCCACGACAAGACCTTCGAGATCGCGGAGGACGGCATTGTCCAGGTGCTCGACAGCGAGGGCACCGTGCTCATCGAGCACGAGGTCGGCAAGGGCGACATCTGGCGCGCGACCCAGACGAAGCACATCCCGGTCATGGACTGGGTGAAGCTCGCGGTCTCGCGCGCCCGTGCGACCGGAGCGCCCGCCGTGTTCTGGCTCGACGCCAACCGCTCGCACGACGCGCAGATCATCGCGAAGGTGCACCAGGGTCTGGCGACGCTCGACACCAAGGGGCTCACGATCACGATCCTCGCGCCGGAGGAGGCGACGCGCTACACGCTCGCCCGCATGCGTCATGGCCTGGACACCATCTCGGTGACCGGCAACGTGCTGCGCGACTATCTGACCGACCTGTTCCCGATCCTCGAGGTCGGAACGAGCGCCAAGATGCTCTCGATCGTCCCGCTGCTCGCGGGCGGCGGGCTGTTCGAGACCGGCGCCGGCGGCTCCGCCCCGAAGCACGTGCAGCAGCTCGTCGAGGAGAACTACCTGCGCTGGGACTCGCTGGGCGAGTTCTTCGCGCTCGCGGCCTCGCTCGAGCACTTCGCCGACCGCACGGGCAACGAGAAGGCCCGCGTGCTCGCCGAGACGCTCGACGCCGCGACCGGCACCTTCCTGGAGGAAGACCGTTCGCCCGGTCGGGCGCTCGGCACGATCGACAACCGGGGCAGCCACTTCTACCTCGGCCTGTACTGGGCGCAGGAGCTGGCGAAGCAGACGAAGGACCCCGAGCTGGCCGCGGCATTCGCCCCGGTCGCCGAGAAGCTCGCCGCGAACGAGGAGGCCATCGTCTCCGAGCTCAACGCGGTGCAGGGCAAGCCGGCCGAGATCGGCGGCTACTACCGTCCGGACGAGAAGCTCGTGGCCGCTGTCATGCGCCCGTCCGCGACGCTGAACGAGATCGTCGACGCCCTGCGCTGAGATACGAGAAGGGGGCGGATGCTGCGGCATCCGCCCCCTTCTCGTATCCGCCGGCCCGAGGTGCGTCAGTTGTGGACGGATACCTCGAGGCCCACGGGCGACCAGTCGTAGACGTACTTCGCGAGGTCGATCGGCAGGTTCACGCAGCCGTGGCTCATGCGGTTGCCGAAGTTGTTGTGCCAGTACGTGCCGTGGAAGCCGATGTTCGTGGTGAACCAGGTTATCCACGGGACGTTCTCGGTGCAGTACGGGGCGCCGGGGTAGCAGCCCATGTCCTGCATGCGCGTGTGGGCGAAGACCTTGAAGTTGCCCGTCGGCGTCGGAGTGCCGGGCAGCCCGGTCGAGACGGCCCACGACTTCACGACCGCATTGTTCTCGTACAGCGTGGCCCGCTGCGAGCCCAGGTCGATGTCGATGCGACGGAACAGGTTGACCGTCTCGAACGGCGTCTCGGTGACGGTCAGCGCGAACACACCGTCGCCGGCGGCGAGCTGGGTCGCGAACTGCTCCGCGATCTGGGAGGTGTCACCCAGCGCGCGTCCGGTGACGCCCTCCTGCTCGGCGCGCAGCACGGTGCCGGCCGAGTCGACGATGACGGTCGCATTGACCGGGGCGCGGTCGACCGCGGCCGGAAGCGCGTCGACGGTCGCCTGGATCGCCTGCGGGTCGGCCTGGATGCGCAGCTGACCTTCGTCGTCCACGACGGTCAGCCAGGAGGCGGCCGTGGCGGGGTCGATCGGGACCGTGCGCTCCTCGCCGACGTAGAAGCCGATCGTGGCGAGCATGGTGTTGAGTTCGCTCGCCGTGGCGGTCGCGTCGGCGTCGCTCACGGCGGGAAGGGCCTCGGCGGGGCCGCCCGGATACTCGAAGGAGGTGCGACCGTCGCCGACCGCGTCGACGAACGCCGTGCCGAGGTCGCCGAGGTCGATGCCGGTGCCGGCTTCCGAAGGCGTGATCGTGTACGCGCCGGTCGCGGCGTCGAACACGACTCCCGCATCGACCGGGTCGACGAAACTCGCGGGAACGGCGTCCCGCAGGGCGGCCGTGGCCTTCTCGGGGTCGAGGGTGATGTCGGCCGGTACCGGGTCTCCCATCCAGGACCCGAGGTTCCAGATCGGGTGGGCGGCGAAGGCGGCATCGGCCAGGGCGGTGGCATCGGCCGTGGCGCCCAGGTCGGCGCCCGTGAGGACCGCGCCGTCGCCCTCACCCGTGAGCGTGACCTCCGTCTGCGCCAGGTGCGTGCTGATCGCGTCGGCGGCGGCGCCCGGCGTCATCCATCCGACGGGGATGCCCGCGACGGTCGTCCCGGGTGCGATGAGGATCGCGGAGGCCGCTCCCGCGCCGAGCAGGACGACTCCGACGCCGAGACCGATCCACAGGCCGAGGCGGCGCTTCTTGGGAGACGGTTCGATCGGAGCCCAGGCCAGGGGCTGCTCACCGGTGTGCGGCGGAACCGTCTCGGTGGGCGTATCCGCGGGCGCGAGCACGCTGGTGGGCGTGCCGTCGTCGGCAGGAGCTCCCGTCGCAGCGCCCGGTACGGAAATCACATCGGTCACGAACTACACCCCCCGCGGTTCTGACGCATCCAGTCTCTCAATGGTACGGGATGGCAGGTAACGGGGAGGCAACGGTCTGCTACCCTGCCTCCCCGTTCTCCGGACACGTCCGGCTGCGCGGTCAGTCGATGACGGCGAGACCGTCGATCTCGACGAGCATCTCCTCGCGCGGAAGGCCGGTGAAGACGGTGGTGCGCGAGGGCAGGACCCCGCTCGTCGTGTGCGCCTCGACGAACGCGCCGTAGGCCTCGTTCATGATGGGGAAGTCCTCGCGCTTGGTCAGGTAGACGCGGAGCATCACGACGTCGTCGAACGTGGCGCCGGACGCCTCGACGATCGCCTTGACGTTCTCGAGCGTGCGGGTGGTCTGTGCCGCGACATCGCCGGGGTGGAGGTACTCGTTCGTGACGGGGTCGACTGGACCCTGGCCGGAGACCTGCACGATCGGGCCCTTGCGCACTCCCTGCGAGAAGGTGTGGGCGGGGGCGGGGGCGGCGTCGGTCGAAACTCGTGTCTTCGCGGTCATGCCGCCAGCCTAGTAGCCTTGTTAGATGCCTCTACAAATTCCGGATCCCGTTCTCGGCGCCTGGGCGAAGGGGTTCCCGGCGCGCGCCGCAGGGCTGCGGCTCTCCGAGGTCGGGCAGGCCGGACTGCACCTCTCCGACCTGGTCACGCCGGTGCTCACGGTGCACGCCGACGCGCTGACGCACAACGAGCAGACCGTGTTCGCGTGGGCCGCACAGCAGGGCGTGGGCCTGGCCCCGCACGGCAAGACCACGATGGCCCCCGCGCTGTGGCAGCGGCTGCTCGACGCGGGCGCCTGGGGCATCTCCGTCGCGACGCCCTGGCAAGCGGAAGTGGCCGTGACCGCCGGAGTGCCGACCGTCCTGATCGCCAACGCGGTCACGGATGCCGCTGCCGCCCGTCGCCTCGGCGAACTGCTCGCCGCCGACCACGACCTGCGGATCCTGTGCTGGGCGGACGCGGTCGACGGCGTCCGCATCCTCGCCGATGCCCTCTCCGATGCTGCCCGCCCCCTCGACGTGCTCGTGGAGCTGGGCGGCGCGCACGGACGCACGGGTGCCCGCAGCGTGGAGGAGGGCGAGCGCATCGCCGCCGCGATCGCCGCCGCACCGGGCCTGCGCCTCGCCGGAGTGACCGGATACGAGGGGCCGTTCGGGCCGGATCGGTCCGCGGCGTCGGTCGCCGCGGTCGACGCCTACCTCGACACCCTGGTCGAGCTGCACCGCCGACTCGACTACCCGGAGGGGCCTCGTCCGGTCGTGAGCGCGGGCGGGAGCTCCTTCCCCGACCGGGCCGCCGCCGTGCTGTCGCCGCTCGCTCCCGAGGCCGACGTGGTGCTGCGCTCTGGAGCGTTCCAGATCCACGACGACGGGTTCTACGCCCGGATGTCGCCCTTCGGCCCGCTGACCGGTACGGCACCGCTGCGGTCGGCCATGCACGCCTGGTCGCGCGTGGTCTCCCAGCCCGAGGATGCCCTGGCGCTGCTCGACGCCGGACGCCGTGACGTGCCGTTCGACCTCGACCTGCCGGTGCCGCAGAGCGTCGAGGGCGAGATCACGGCGCTCAACGATCAACATGCTTTCCTGCGGCTCGCGGACGGCGCCGCGGTCGCGGTCGGCGAGGTCGTGCGGCTCGGGCTCTCGCACCCGTGCACCGCGTTCGACAAGTGGCGGGTGATCGCGGTGATCGACGATCCCGACGCGGACGACCCTCGAGTGATCGGAGCGGTGGCGACGTGCTTCTGAGTGCGGAGAAGGCAGCGGCCGGGCTGGTCAGGGTCTACCGCTCGGCCACGGTCGTCGACGGCTCCGGTGCGCCGCGGTTCACGGCCGACGTGGCGGTGGAGGGCGCGCGGATCGTCGCGGTCGTGCCCGAACGGGAGGACGCGCAGCTCGAGCTGCCCGAGGGCGGCGTGGAGGTGGAGGCCTCCGGCCTTGTGCTCGCGCCCGGCTTCATCGACATGCATGCGCACAGCGACCTCGCGGTGCTGAGCGGTGCCGCGCACGACGCGAAGATCCGTCAGGGCGTGACCTGCGAGGTGCTCGGCCAGGACGGCCTCGGGTACGCGCCGCTCGACGACGCGACAGCCGCGGTGATCCCCGCGCAGATCGCGGGGTGGAACGGCCTGCCCACCACGGTGCCGTGGCGGTCGATGAGCGATCTGCTGGCAGAGATCGACGCCGCCGCGGTCGCGAACGCCGCGGTGCTCGTTCCGCAGGGGAACCTCCGGATGATGGTGGTCGGGCACGAGAACCGCGCGGCGACCGCGGAGGAGATCGAGGCGATGGCCGCGCTGCTCGGCGAGGCTCTGGACGCGGGGGCGTTCGGCATGTCGAGCGGCCTGACCTATACACCGGGCATGTACGCCGACACCGCGGAGCTCGAGGCCCTGTGCCGTGTGGTCGCCGAGCGCGGGGGATACTGGGCGCCGCACACCCGCAGCTACGGCGCGGCCGCGTTGGATGCGTACCGCGAGGCCGTCGAGATCGGCCGTCGCACGGGTTGCCCGGTGCACCTGACGCACGCCACGATGAACTTCGCGCCCAACCGCGGCCGGGCCGACGAGCTGCTCGAGATCGTCGACGCGGCGATCGCGGACGGCGTCGACGTGACGCTCGACACCTATCCGTATCTCCCCGGCGCGACCACGCTCTCTGCCCTGTTGCCCAGCCGGCTGGCGGCGTCGGGCGACCTGCTGGCCGCCATCGCCGGGCTGGATGCCGAGGGGCGCGAGGCCGTCCGCGTGGAGCTGGAGGAGCTCGGCTGCGACGGCTTCCACGGGGAGCGTGCCGACTGGTCGGCCATCCAGATCTCCGGCACCGCGAATCCGGCTCTCGCGGGCCTCGTCGGCCGCACGGTCGCCGAGATCGCGAACGACTCGGGGCGGCGGGCCGTCGACGTGGTGCTCGACACCATCCTCGAGGACGCCGGGGCGACCGGCGTGCTGATGCACATCGGCGACGAGGACAACGTGCGCGCGATCATGCGGCACCCGCGGCATTCCGGCGGCAGTGACGGCATCCTGATCGGGGCTCGTCCGCACCCTCGCGGCCGCGGCACGTTCGCGCGCTACCTGGGGCATTACGTGCGCGAGCTCGGGGTGCTGACGCTGGAGGAGGCCGTGCGCCACCTCTCGGGCAACCCCGCGGCCCGTCTGGGACTCGACCGCGGCGATGCGCCTCGCGGGATCATCCGCGTCGGCGCCACCGCAGACCTGGTGCTGTTCGATCCGCTCACGGTCGCCGCGGGCGCCACGTTCGAGGAGCCGCATCGGCCGCCGATCGGCGTCCACGAGGTGCTGGTGGCGGGCGTGCCCGTGGTCCTGGACGGCGTCGTGACCGGTGCCGTCGCCGGACGGGCCCTGCGCCTGCCGCC
>NZ_SSDO01000450.1:0-2092 GCF_004794395.1 Microbacterium sp. K41
CATCGTCGGCGGCGGCGGCCGCGTCTTCCGCGGCGGCGTTGTCTGCGGCGAGCTCGTCTGCGGCGACGTCGGCGGCGATGTCCGCCGTGTCGTCCTCGGCGAGCGGAGCGACGAGCGAGTCGTCGGTCGCGGGAGCCGTGGGCTCCGTCACCGGATCCGCGGCACCAGCCGGGAGATCGAGAGCGGAGGGGTTGTGGTCATTGTTCTCATCGGCCATCTCTGGCGTACTCCCTGCACGGGCACCGGGTGCTCCGTGAAATCTCATGCGGTACCCGCGGGTTCCGCGAACTCAATCGGCGTGCGACCGGCTCTGGGCTCTGGTCGCGTGGGGCATGGGCCCCGAAGTCTGCGTCGATGCGTGTCGCGGCGGCGCCGTTCATCGCATCACAGGTCATTATCGCACCACATGGCCCCGTTCGCGGCATCGGTGATGATGGCGCGTTTTCCCCGGGGCCGTTCTCGCCCCATCCATAGCACTCGCTGAGATAATCCTGAACATGAGCGAGCAGCGCACCCGCCCCGTCGTCTACGCCGTCTGGTTGATCGTCGCGGCCGTCATCGGGTGGTTCGCCGCCTTCCAGCTCACGATGGACAAGTTCATCCAGCTCGCCAACCCCGACGCCGACCTCAGCTGCAACGTGAGCGTCATGATCCAGTGCGGGAAGAACCTCGGCTCGTGGCAGGGCGAGGTGTTCGGCTTCCCGAACCCGATCATCGGCATCGCCGGCTGGATGGCGCCGCTTTTCATGGGCGTCGCCCTGCTCGCCGGCGCCCGCTTCCCCCGCTGGTTCTGGCTCACGTTCGGCGCCGGGATCACCTTCGCCTTCGGGCTCGTCTGCTGGCTGATCTGGCAGAGCCTGTACGCCCCCAACCTCGGCGTGCTCTGCCCCTGGTGCATGCTCACCTGGTCTGTCACGATCCCCACGTTCTTCGCGACCATGCTCCACCTCACCCGCAACGGGAGCTTCACGAGCAACGAGAAGACCCAGGCCCGCGCGAACCGCCTCATGGCGTGGGTGCCGCTCGCGACCGTCCTGGCCTACGCCGTGGTGATCCTGCTCGCGCAGCTGCGCGGGCTCGACCTGCTGGGCGAGGTCATCGGCATGGTCTTCTGAGCCGGCCGCACGCACGACGAAGCCCGTCCGCCTTCTCGGCGGACGGGCTTCGTCGTGTGGTCGTCAGTCGAACCAGATGCCCAGCTCCCGGGCGGCCGACTCCGGGCTGTCCGAACCGTGCACCAGATTCTGCTGCACCTTCAGGCCCCAGTCGCGCCCGAAGTCGCCGCGGATCGTGCCGGGCGCCGCGGTCGTCGGGTCGGTGGTGCCGGCGAGCGAGCGGAACCCCTCGATGACCCTGTTGCCCGCGAGCCGGATCGCGACGGAGGGCCCCGACATCATGAACTCCAGCAGCGGCTCGTAGAACGGCTTGCCCTCGTGCTCGGCGTAGTGCTGCGCGAGCAGGTCGCGGTCGGGCTCGACCAGGCGGATGTCGACGAGCGCGTAGCCCTTCGCCTCGATGCGGGCGAGGATCGCGCCGGTGAGGCCGCGGGCGACGCCGTCGGGCTTGACGAGGACGAGGGTTTCTTCGGTGGCCATGTCATTCACTCTCTGTCTGAGTTTCGGTCGAGGGCTGAGCGGGACGTCGTGCGTCGAGCCGAGCCCCCATGATGGTCGCATACGCCCACATGCCGCCGAAAATCAGCACGACGAGCAGCACCGCCGGCACGGCGATCGCCGCCAGGGCCACGATGACCTGCACGATCCAGCCGGCGGCGATCGCCCCCGGCTTCGTGATGAGCCCCGCGATGACGATGCACGCGAGGGCCAGCACGGCACCGCCGACGATGCCCCACCACTGCTCGATGCCCGCCGGCAGCGCCTTGAGGCCGAACAGCGTCAGACCCACCAGGAACACCACGATCGCCTCGAAGCCGAGCACGATCGGGGCGAGCTTCTGCACCAGCGTGCGCGGCGGACGCGGCCGGCGCGCGGGGCGCGGCGTAGCGGCGTCGGCACTCACGCGCGCCACCCCGCCTTCCAGTCCTCGTCCTCCGAGAGCGCGATGGCCTCCCCCGCGAGCACGACCGATCCGG
>NZ_SSDO01000451.1:0-2619 GCF_004794395.1 Microbacterium sp. K41
AGGGCCGCGAGGCCACGCCCCGCGACCGGTTGCACGCGCTCGTGCGCATGCTGCTCGACGCGCCGGAGGGCGTCGACGTGTTCGACGCCGCCGACGAGCTGCACGTGAGCGAGGCCACCCTGGAGGCCGACCTCGTGCGCGTGCGCGGTCTGCTCGACGGCACCGACCTCACCCTCGACCGCTCGCGCGAGATCGTGCGGCTGCGTGGCGACGAGGCGGCCCAGCGGCGGCTGCTCAGCCGGCTCGCGCACGACGAGATGGACGACGCGTCCTTCCACCCGGAGGTGTTCCGCCGCGCGCTGTCCGGCACCGCGGTCGACCCGCGGGCGGTCGCGCCCTTCAAGTCGGCCCTGGTGGGGGAGCTCGGACAGCTCGGCTACTACGTCAACGAGCTCGCGATCGCCGACGTGCTGCTGCACATCGCGATCGCCGCGGAGCGGGTGGCCGCCGGGCGGTCGCTCGACACGCCGCCGACCGGGGCCAGGCCCGAGATCCCTCGCGTGGGCGCCGTGATCGCGCGTCTCGCCGCCGAGCACTTCGGAGTCGTGCTCGGCGAGGGCGACAGCGCCCACCTCGCGTCCCTCGTGCTCACACGCATCGTGGCGCCGGGCGGCGACGAGACCCGCGAGGTCGCGCGCAGCGGAGTGGCGCCGGAGGTCGACGCGGCCGTGCGGGCCGAGATCGCCAGGGCCGCGGACGACTTCCAGGTCGACCTGGTCGACGAGACGTTCGTGCTGCGGCTCGCGCTGCACGTGCAGAACCTGCGGCGACGGGCGGAGGAGAGCGCCCTCACGCGCAACCCGCTCACGCGGTCGCTCAAGACCACGTATCCGATGATCTTCGAGGTGGCGGTGTCGATCGCGAGCGGGCTGCACGACCGCCTCGGCACCCCCGTCCACGACGACGAGATCGCCTACATCGCGATGCACGTCGGCGGGCGTCTCGAGCGCAGCCGCAAGGCCGAGTCGATCCTCACGGCGACGATCGTGTGCCCCGGCTATTACGAGCTGCACGAGCTGCTGCGGTCGAGCGTCGACCGCTCCCTCGGCTCCGCGATCGAGGTCACGAGCGTCGTCACGAACGTCGACCCCGACTGGGCGTCGTTCGACACCGACCTGGTGCTCAGCACGATCGAGCCCGGCTCACCCGGTGAGCGGTTCGTGCGCATCCAGCCGTTCCTCACCGACGCCGACGTCGACCGCGTGCAGCAGGCCGCGGCCCGCGTCCGCCGCGGCCGGCGTCTCACGCGGCTGCGGGCCGAGCTGGCGCGCTACTTCCTGCCCGACGCCTACGTCTTCCCGCTGCCCGATGCGGGGGAGGAGGAGATCATCCGGCTCCTCGGCGCGCGGCTGGTGGCGGCCGGACTGATCGGCGACGACTACGTGGAGAACACGATCGTGCGCGAACGCCTGTCGTCCACGGCGTTCACCGACGCGCTCGCCGTGCCGCACGCGCTGCAGATGACGGCCACCCGCACCGCGATCGCGATCGGGGTCGCCGAGGGGTCCGCGGCCTGGGGCGACGCCCGCGTGCAGGTCGTCGCGCTCGCCGCGTTCAGCGAGGGCGACCGCGCGGCCTTCCAGACCGTGTTCGAGCAGCTCGTCGAGGTGTTCAGCGAGCGCGACAGCGTGCAGCGCATCGTGCGGCGCGGCACCACGTTCGAGGCGTTCCTCGACGAGCTGGTGGCGGTGATCGACGGCTGAGCTCAGCCCCGCGGTGCGAGCACGTCGGCGAGCCGGTCCAGCAGCGTCTCCGCGGCGGGGGATGCCGCCGTCTCCAGCACGACGGCATCCCCCGGCACGATCGCGAGGTCCATGACCGCCAGCACGCTGCTCAGGTCGACGGTCGTCCCGTCGGCGGTGCGCAGCGTCACCGGGCGGTCGTGCGCCTGCACGAGCCGGACGATCTCGGCGACCGGGCGCGCGTGCACGCCGTTGTGCGCGCTCACGACGACGGTCCGCTCGGGCATGGTCAGGAGCGCTCGTCCAGCAGGGCGCGCACTCCGGCCTCGAGCTCGGCGACGGCCGCAGCCGCTCCCTCCGCCGAGTCGCCCCGCGCATCGATGTACACCTTGAGCTTCGGCTCCGTGCCGCTCGGGCGGACGATGACGCGCGAGCCGTCACTCAGCCGGTACCGGAGCACGTCGCCCGACGGCTGACCGTCCGCGGCGTTCAGCAGGTCCTCCGCCGAGGCGATGGAGCGCCCGCCGATCTGCGTGGGCGGCAGGGTCCGCAGCGCCAGCATGACGGTGCCGATGAGGGCCAGATCGGCCACGCGCACCGACACCTGGGCGCTCGCGAAGTGCCCGTAGGTGTCGCCGAGCTCGCGGAGCAGGTCCGCGATGGTCGCGCCGCGCCCGCGCGCCTCCGCGGCGAGCCCGAGCAGCGCCACGGCGGCGGAGATGCCGTCCTTGTCCCGCACGGTCTCGGGGTTCACGAGGTAGCCGAGCGCCTCCTCGAAACCGAACACGATGCCCGGGGCCCGCGAGATCCACTTGAAGCCGGTGAGCGTCTCGTGGAAGTCGAGGCCGTGGTGCGCGGCGACCGCGCCGAGACCGGGGGAGGAGACCAGCGAGCAGGCCAGCGAGGCTCCAGGCGTGCCGGCGGCCGCACGGGCGGC
>NZ_SSDO01000452.1:0-937 GCF_004794395.1 Microbacterium sp. K41
GCCCTGCTCACGACCCGGCGCAGGGCGGCGTCGGCCACCCGGATGCGCTCGCGCGCCTGGCCCTCCGCCCCGTAGGCGAGCAGCACGTCGAGACTGCCGAGGTAGTCGACGAGGGCCGCCGACACCTCGGCGCGACGGGCAGACACGGCCGCCTCGGCCCGGGAGCCGAACACCCACCCGAGCCCGATCGCGGCGAGCGCGGCGACGACCAGGCACACGGCGATGGTCAGCGCGGCCGCGGGCGACACGAAGGCGAGGAACCCCACGGCTCCCACGGCGACGAGCGCCGACACCGCGAGCGGCTGCACCACCCGCAACGGCAGGTTCTGCAGATTCTCCACGTCGTCGACGAGCGCCGCGAGCACCTGTCCCCGGTCGGTCGCGCCGAGCCCCGCGGGAGAGAGCGGGATGAGGCGGCGCACCAGGTCGGAGCGCGTCGAGGCCAGCTGCCGCAGCGCCGCATCGTGCCCGCTGAGCCGCTCGAGGTAGCGGGTCACGGCGCGGGTCACGGCGAAGAACCGCACCCCGACCACGGCCACCGACAGCGGCACGAGCGAGTCCACGATCGAGGCGCTCACGATCAGCCAGCCGCTCACCGCGAGCAGGCTCACGGCCGCGCCTGCCGACAGCACGCCCCAGATCAGGCCGGGCAGGAACCGTGCGACGGGCGGCTGCGCCAGGCGGAGCACCTCGCGCACCCGCCGGGCCCTGGTGGCCTCGCTCATGCGCTCACCCCCAGGGCGACCACGCGGTCGGCGATGTCGCGCGCCGACCGGCGGTGGGACACCAGCACCACGGTCGCTCCGGCGTCCGCCCGCGCGCGCAGCGAGGACCACAGCCGCTCCTCCGTGGCGGGGTCGAGCGCGCTGGAGGGTTCGTCGAGCGCGAGCACGGCGTGCGGCATCCCCGCCTGGCGGTAGAACGCCCGCGCCACCGC
>NZ_SSDO01000453.1:0-15943 GCF_004794395.1 Microbacterium sp. K41
GCCCCCGTGGCGCCGGCCCCGGTGGCCGACTCCGCGGTCGACCTCGGTGCCGCACCGCTCACCCGTCGCCAGGCGCGTGAGCAGGAGAAGATCAAGACCGCATCCGTGCCAGTCGTGGGAGCCGAGGCGACCGAGGACGACCGCGACACCGCCCCCCGCGCAGAGGAGTCGGACGACGACTCGTCGATCGTCTCGGGCATCCCCGACTTCTCCTCGCCATCGGCCCCGGCGGATGACGAGGTCGACGACGACGACGTCGACGACGAGGTGTCGATCGAGCCGGTGAGCGCCGCCGACGCCGTCGAGTCCGCCGGGAGCGTGCCGCTCGCCGAGCCGGCGGAACCGGAACCGGTCGACGTGGCCGAGCTGCTCGGCGTCCCCGGCACCGCGGAGGCCGACGAGGTCGAGACCGGGTCGACGGACGAGCGCGACGACCTGCTCGCCGATCAGGACGACGACCGCGGCGAGGTCGCCGACGGCGAGCGTCCCACCGTGAGCCCTGCGTTCGGCGAGGGCGTGCTGGCCGCCGAGGAGCCGGCGAAGCCCGCGTCGTTCCGGCCGTCCTTCGACGAGCTGCTCACGTCCAACGACTCGGGCGGCTCGCACCGCTCGCCCAACGCGCTGATCTTCACGCCGTCGCCCGGGGAGGGGTCGCTGTCCGGGCCCGTCGCGTCGACGGGGGAGATCCTCATCACGGGTTCCTACGAGCTGCCGAAGGGCATCGGCTCGCAGGGCCACGCACACGGCACCGCCGACGGCAAGGATGTCGACGCCGTCCTCATCGACGGGGAGCTGCCTCCGGCGTCCTCGCCCACCCCCATCGCTGCCAGCTCGGCTGTCAGCACCATCAAGCCCGCCGGCGAGGTCATCCGTCCGCCCGCGCCCGAGAAGGGCAATCGGCTGATGCTGATCCTGGCGATCGTCGCCGGTGGCCTCGCTCTCGC
Source organism: Microbacterium sp. K41 (assembly GCF_004794395.1). Classification (NCBI taxonomy): domain Bacteria; kingdom Bacillati; phylum Actinomycetota; class Actinomycetes; order Micrococcales; family Microbacteriaceae; genus Microbacterium; species Microbacterium sp. K41. Next base: position 945 of record NZ_SSDO01000453.1, read on the forward strand.
GCTCGGTGTGGCGCTGGTCGTCGCCTTCACCACGAATGTGTTCTGATGCAATCACCTGAAACCGCCGAAGAGATGCTGCGCATCGCCGCCGAAGCCGCCGTCGCGAAGGGCGGGGAAGACCTGGTGGCGCTCAACGTCTCCGAGCCTCTTCCGCTCGTCGACATCTTCCTGCTCGTCACGGGCAACAGCGAGCGCAACGTCGCCGCGATCGCCGACGAGATCGAGGACCGCCTGGTCGAGTCCGGCCACAAGCGCGTGCGCCGCGAGGGCCGCGCGGAGGCGCGGTGGGTGCTGCTCGACTTCGGCGACCTGATCGTGCACGTGTTCCATCAGGAGGAGCGCGTCTACTACGGGCTCGAGCGCCTGTGGAAGGACTGCCCCGTGATCCCGCTCGACGTCGTCGAGACCGCTGCAGACGCGGGCTGAGGTGGCCACCCATCTGGTGACCGGCGCCGGTTCCGGTATCGGCGCCGTCCTCGTCCGTCGCCTCCTCGAGCGCGGCGACCACGTGGTCGTGCTGGCGCGCGACGCGGGGAGGGCGCGGCAGATCTCCGACGAGCTCCCCGGTGCCACGGCGATCGTGGGCGACCTCGCGCAGCCGGGGCGGCTCTCGTGGGCGCTGTCGAAGCAGAGCCTGCCCGACCGTCTCGACGGTCTCGTGCACGCCGCCGGTGTCGTGGACCTCGGTGCCGTGGGCGAGCTCACACCCGCCCTGTGGGAGCAGCAGCTCGCCGTCAACCTGGTCGCGCCCGCGGAGCTGACGCGCCTGCTGCTGCCGGTGCTGCGGGTGTCGCGCGGGCACGTGGTGTTCGTCAACTCCGGGGCCGGGCTCCGGGCGAACCCGGAGTGGTCCGCCTATGCGGCATCGAAGCACGGCCTGCGGGCCCTCGCCGACGCGCTGCGTGCGGAGGAGGCGGAGCACGGCGTGCGCGTGACCTCGATCTACCCCGGCCGCACGGCCACGCCGATGCAGGAGCGGGTGCACCGACAGGAAGGGGCGGAGTACGACGCATCGCGCTTCATCACCCCGGACGCGGTGGCGACCACGATCCTCACGGCGCTCGACCTTCCGCGTGACGCCCACCTCACCGACCTGACCGTCCGTCCCGCCGGCTGAGCCGCGGCGCTCAGGCCGACAGCCGCGTGCGTCGCTGGAGCATGCCCCGCTCGGCGCGCGTCTGCGGCGGGATAGCCGACAGCAGCGCCTGCGTGTACGGGTGCGAGGGGTGCCGGTAGACCTCCTCCGTGTCGCCGACCTCGACCATGTCGCCGAGGTACATCACGGCGACGCGGTCGGCGATGTGCCGCACGAGGGACAGGTCGTGCGCGATGAACACGATCGACATACCCAGACGCTCGCGCAGCTCGCACAGCAGGTCGATGATCTGCGCGCGGATGGAGACGTCGAGCGCCGACACCGGCTCGTCGCACACCAGGACATCGGGGTCGAGCGCGAGGGCACGGGCGATGCCGATCCGCTGTCGTTGTCCGCCGGAGAACTGGTGCGGGAAGCGCGAGGCCATGTCCGGGTCGAGGCCGACGAGTTCGAGCAGCTCGGAGACCCGGTCGCGCCGCGACGCCGGGGTGCCGGTGCGGGTGGCGGCGAGCGGCTCGGCGATGATCTGCTGCACGGTCATGCGCGGGTTCAGCGACATGTACGGGTCTTGGAACACCATCTGCACGCCGCGGCGCAGCACCTTGCGGTCGCGCAGCCGACCCCGCGTCACGTCCTGGTCCCGGTAGCGCAGTGTGCCGGCGTCGGGGGAGTCGAGGCCGACGAGCATGCGCGCCAGGGTGGACTTGCCGCTGCCGGACTCGCCGACGATCGCGAGGATCTCGCCGCTGCGCAGGGAGAGGTCGACGCCGCCGACGGCCGTGACGCGGTGTGCGCGTCGTCCGCTCCCGGAGCGGAACGTGCGCTCGAGTCCTCGTCCCTCCAGGATCGGCGCGGAGCCGTCATCGTCCGCCGCAGCGCTCACGTCCTGCGGCATCGAGTCGAGCAGCTGCAGCGTGTACGGATGCCGGGGTGCGGTGAGCACGTCGTCCGCCGGACCAGACTCCACGATGCGCCCGGTGCGCATCACGGCGACTCGGTCGGCGACCTCCATCACGACGCCGAGGTCGTGGGTGATCAGGAGGACGCCCATGCCGAGGCGGTCGCGCAGCGACAGCAGCAGGTCGAGGATCTGCGCCTGCACCGTGACGTCGAGGGCGGTGGTCGGCTCGTCGGCGATGATCAGGTCGGGGTCGAGCGCGATGGCCATCGCGATCAGGATGCGCTGCCGCTGTCCGCCGGAGAACTGGTGCGGGTAGTCGCGGACACGCTTCTCCGGGCTGGGGATGCCGACCAGGGTGAGCAGTTCGACGGCGCGCGCCTCGGCTTCGCGACGACCGACGGGCGTGTGCGCGCGGATCAGGTCGATGATCTGGTCACCGATGCTGAGCACGGGGTTGAGTGCGGAGAGAGCGTCCTGCATCACGAGGCTCACCCGGACGCCGCGCAGGCGCCGATGCTGCTCCGGCGTGACGGTGAGCAGGTCGGTGTCGCCGAGGGAGAGGGTCGCGGCCTCCACGGTGCCGTTGTCGATGAGGCCCATGATCGCGCGCGCCGTCATCGACTTGCCGGAGCCGGACTCGCCGAGCAGGGCGAACACCTCGCCGCGGTGCACGGTGAGGTCGATGCCGTCGACCACGCGCTGGGGTCCGCGCGAGCCGTCGAGGGTCACGGTGAGGCCGCGGACGTCGAGGACGACGGTGTTCTCGGGGACGGATGTGTTCTCCATGGATGACATCATGCCAGCATCCTGGCGCTGAATTGTTTCGAACAGGAAACATCTCGGCCGAAAATCATCACAACAGTTGACTTTCGCGCCGGAATCGTCGAGATTCGAGGAAATCTCCCGCTCGACGAACGGGAGGCCACCCCCGTATCGACCCGAAGGAGCGCATCCGTGCTCGAACAAGCAGACCGCTACACCGGCTACACCGCGTACGACTACCTGGAAGCCGGCAAGGACTACCGCGAGTTCCGCTACGCCAAGCAGATCGGCCGCGTGCCGGCGTACGACCTCGGCCTCAGTGACGCGCAGAAGGAGCGCACCGAGCGCCTCCTCCGCGAAGAGACCGTGATCTCGCTGCACGAGCACGTGCAGGTCTTCCCCGAAGACATGGGGGAGCTGCGCGACCACATCCGCCAGGGCCGCGAACCCACCGGCTACCAGGGCCTCGCCCGCTCGGGTCTGACCGCGGTGTTCGACAACGGCATGGACGGCACCTGCTGCATCTCCAGCGACGCCGGGTGGAAGTACCAGGACGTGCTGTTCGACCTCGGCGTGCGCATGGCCGACCTCGCGCACCAGGACTTCGTGATCAAGGCCGAGTCGATCAAGGACATCCGGTACGCCGCGGAGACCGGCCGCGTCGCGCACATCTTCGCGCTCGAGGCCGCGACCATGATCGAGAACGAGGTCGACCGGCTCGATGTGCTGTACGGCTTCGGCGTCCGCCAGATGGGCATCGCCTACTCCGAGGCGAACATGCTCGGCGGCGGCCTCAAGGAGCGCGGCGACGGCGGACTCACCTACTTCGGCGAGCGCGCCGTGGAGCGGATGAACAAGCTCGGCATCGCGATCGACATCTCGCACTCGGGCGACCAGACGTGCCTCGACGTGATCGCCCACTCCACCAAGCCGGTCTTCATCACCCACGCGGGCGCCCGCGGACTGTGGCCGACGAACCGCATGAAGACGGACGAGACGATCATCGAGTGCGCCAAGCGCGGCGGGGTCATCGGCATCGAGGCCGCACCGCACACCACCATCTCGCCCCAGCACCCGAAGCACTCGCTGGAGTCGGTCATGGACCACTTCCAGTACTGCGTCGACCTGGTCGGCCTGGAGCACGTGAGCTTCGGACCCGACACGCTGTTCGGCGACCACGTGGGCCTGCACGACGCGTTCTCCTCGAACCTGTCGCTGGGTCAGGCGCACGCCAACGTCGACTACGAGAAGCAGCCGTACGTCGACGGCATCGAGAACCCCGCCGAGGCCTTCTACAACATCATCGGCTGGCTCGTGAAGCACGACTACTCCGACGACGAGATCCGCGCGGTCGTCGGCGGCAACACCATGCGCGTCCTCGAGGAGGTCTGGGTCTGATGAAGCACAACACGTTCCTCGCACTCGGTGCGGCCGCGGTCCTCGCCGTCGGCCTCGCCGCGTGCGCCCCCACGGCACCCGAGCCGGGGGAGTCGTCCGCCGCGACCGGTCCGAGCGATGAGACGCTCAGCATCGGTACGACGACCGACGTCGTGAACTTCAACCCCGTGCTCGGCAACAGCCGCACGGACTCGTGGGTCACCAACCTGATGTACCCGCACCTGCTGAGCATCAGCGACGACGGGACCAAGGAGGCGCACGTCGCCACCGAGTGGGGCTACGTCGACGACACCACCGGGTTCTACGAGATCCGCGACGACCTGACCTGGAGCGACGGCGAGCCGCTCACGGCGGAGGACGTCGCGTGGACGCTGAACGCGGTCAAGCGCGACCAGGCGCCCGGCACGTTCTACGGACAGCTGGGCAACCTCGACACCGCGACCGCGGTGAGCGACACCCGGGTCGAGTTGACGCTCACGCAGCCCGACTCGTCGATCATCGACGAGATCGGCTTCTGGGGTGTCGTCGTGCCGCAGCACGTGTTCGAGCCGAAGGGATCGATCGCGGAGTTCGCGAACGACGGCAGCGACGGCGGCTGGGTGGGCATGGGCCCGTTCATCATGACCGACTTCCAGGTCGGCCAGCACTACACGCTCGAGCGCGTGGAGGACTACCCGCTGGTCGACGGCGGCGTCCCGGGACCCGCCGAGGTCGTGTACCGCGTGTACCCCGACGTGAACACCGAGATCCTGGCGCTGCAGAGCGGCGAGATCGACGTGATCGCCAATGCCCTCCCGCCCGCGCAGGTCGAGCAGCTGAAGGGCACCGACGGACTGCAGGTGATCGAGGCCGCCGGTCTCGGCTACGCGCACCTCGTCTACAACATGGAGAAGCCCGACCTCGCGAAGACCGAGGTTCGTCAGGCGCTCGCCCACGCGGTGGACTACGAGGCCATCCGCACGGTCGTCCTGCAGGGGCAGGCCGTCTCCACGGGTTCCAGCGCCCTGATGCCGGTGCTCGCGAAGTACTACGACGACTCCGTCACCGAGTACGAGTTCGACCCGGAGAAGTCGCGCGAGCTCATGGAAGACGCCGGGTACACGGCGAACGCCGACGGCATGTTCCCCGTCTCGTTCCGCCTGATCTACTCGCTGCAGGACAGCGTGACCAGCCAGTGGGCGCAGATGGTGAAGGACAGCGCGGCCGAGGCCGGCATCACGATCGAGCTGCAGGGCACGGAGCGCAACACCTACCTCTCCATGACCAACGAGGGCGACTACGACATCTACGCCGGCAACTTCGCCATCATGGACGACCCGGTGACGAACTTCGCCCTGTCGTACCTGCCCGGCGGCGCGATCAACTACACCCACGTCGACGACCCCGAGCTGAACGCACTGATCGAGGAGGGCATGGTCACGTTCGACGAGGACGACAAGATCGAGATCATGCGCAAGGCGAACAAGATCGTGCACGAGCAGGTCTACGACAACATCATGTACACGCAGAACCTGTTCTTCGCCGCGAGCGACGAATGGTCCGGCTTCATCTCCAAGCCGAGCGAACTGCTGTCGATCGTGAACCCGCTCTCGCTCGCGAGCGCGCACCCGGTCGAGTAAGAAAACCCCCACTCTCGAGGAAGGTCGCCCGGGTGTCCCGAGCATCGTTCATTCTCCGTCGCGCAGGTCGAGGTCTGCTCACGATCTGGTTCGCCGTGACCGTGACGTTCCTGCTCCTGCGTCTGCTGCCCGGCGATCCGGCCCTTGCGCTGGCGAGTCCGAACATGACGGAGGACATCCGGGCGACCATCCTCGAGCAGTACGGCCTCGATCAGCCGCTGATCGTGCAGTACGGCCTGTACATGTGGCAGCTGCTGCAGGGCAACCTCGGCATCTCCTTCACGCAGTCCATCCCGGTGACCGACGTGCTGCTGCAGCGGCTGCCGTGGACGCTGCTGCTGACCATCACCGCGCTCGTCCTCACGATCCTGATCGGGGTGCCGCTCGGCGTCGCGGCCGCCTCGCACCGGGGTCGCTTCATCGACAGGGCCGTGCAGGTGCTCGGCGTGACCGGGCAGTCGCTGTTCGTGCCGAGCGTCGCAATCCTGCTGCTGTTCGTGTTCGGGCTCAACCTCGGCTGGTTCCCCATCGGCGGCGCCTACACCAACAACACCTACGGCTTCGAGTGGTACCTCAGCGTCGCGCAGCACCTCGTGCTCCCGGCGGTGTCGCTCATGCTCATCCAGGTCGGCTCCTACGTGCTGACCATGCGCTCCACCCTCATCGAGACGCTCGGCGAGGACTACATCCTGCTCGCGAAGGCGAACGGCCTCCGCGGCCGCCGCATCCTGTGGAAGCACGCCCTGCGCAATGCGCTGCTGCCCACCACGACGCTGATCGGGCTCCAGCTCGGGTTCCTCGTCGGCGGGGCGGTGCTCACCGAGACCGTGTTCGCCTACCCGGGCATCGGCCGCGGCATCTACGAGGCCGTCACGCAGCTCGACTTCCCGGTGCTGCAGGGCGCATTCCTCATGCTCGCCATCACCGTGGTCGTGGCCAACACGGTCACCGACATCATCTACGGCTACCTGGACCCGAGAGTGAAGACCGCATGACCGCTCCGCTGCCCTCCACCGAGAACCTCGTCCCCAGCGAACCGACCGCGGCCGGCAGCGAGCGGGCCAGCGCGCACACCTGGCGCGCCTTCCGCCGCGACCCGCTCGGCATGATCTCGCTCGGCCTGCTGATCCTGCTCGTGATCGTCGCCCTCGCGGCGCCCCTGATCGCCCCGTACCCGGCGAGCTACGGGCCCGACGTGCTGCGCCCGCCGAGCGGGGACCACTGGTTCGGCACCGACGCGCTCGGCCGCGACGTGTTCTCCGAGGTCATCTGGGGCACGCAGCAGAGCGTGCTGGTCGCCGTGGCCGCCTCGGTGATCGCGATCGTCTTCGGCACGATCATCGCGGTGATCGGGGCCTACTTCCGCAAGCTCGACAGCATCATCAGCGTGATCGTCGACATGACCCTGTCGCTGCCCGTGCTGCCGCTGATGATCCTGATCGCGGCGCTCGTGGGGCCGAGCACCTCGACGATCATCTTCGTGGTCGCGGCGTTCTCGTGGCCCGAGGTCACCCGACTCGTCCGCTCCCAGGCGCTCACGGTCGTCGGGCTGCCGTACGTCGACGCGTCCCGGTTGATGACGACCTCTCCGCTGTGGATCATCACGCGGCACGTGCTGCCCGCGGTGACCCCGGTGGTCGTGGTCTCGGTCGTGGTGACCGCGTCGCGGGCGGTGCTGTCGGCCGCGGGGCTGGCGTTCCTCGGACTGGGCGACCCGACCACATGGTCGTGGGGCCGCATCCTGTACGAGGCACAGCAGGCGGGCGCCATGGTGAGCGCGTGGTGGCTGACGCTGTTCCCCTCCATCGCGATCCTGATCCTGGTGCTGTCGGCCACCCTCCTGTCCATCGCCTACAACGACGCGCGCAACCCGCGCCACCTGTCCCGCTAGGAGCACCGCATGACCGTCTTCGATCAGCGCCTCGCGCCGGAGTTCTTCGACACCGTGCAGCAGCGTGTCCGCGAGCGGATGGGGGAGGAGGGCTTCGACGCCTTCCTGACCGATCACCCGGAGGACATCGCGTACCTCACCGGCTTCTTCCACCACCCGTCCGAGCGGCCGGTCGCGATCTGGGTCGAGGCGGGAGGGCGTGTCGTGATGCTGCTGCCCGAGCTGGAACGCGAGTACGCGCAGTCGCAGTCCGCGCGCGCCGAGCTGGTCGCGTTCTTCGAGTTCCCGGGGGTCGTCCCGCCGTTCCAGGTGCTCGCCGACGCGGTGTCGCCGCGCGGCAGGGTCGGTTTCGCGACCACGATGCCGTATCAGCGCCTGGCCGCCGCCCGCGCCGCGATGCCGCACGCCGAGCTCGTGCCGTCCGACCTGCTCACCCGCACCCGATACCTGAAGTTCCCGGAGGAGGTGGTGCTGCACCGCGAAGCCGCCCGCATCACCGACCTGATGCTGGAGGCCGGGGTCGCACTGGTGCGCGAGGCCGTCGCGGCGGGCGGAGAGCTGCCCACCGAGGCCGAGCTGGAGCGGCACGTGACCTCCGCAGGCACCCGTGTCATGTATGCCGAGCACCGCAACGTGGTCGTGGCCTCGCTGCTCGCGGGCGGTCTGGTGTACTCCGGCGCGAACTCCGCGTTCCCGCACGGGCTGCCGTCGGTCAACCGGCTCCGGGCGGGGGACACCTTCATGCTCTCGCTCGGCTGCGCCGTGGGCGGCCGCTTCGTCGAGGGCGAGCGCACGTTCGTGCTCGGGGAGCCCACGGCCGAGCAGCGCCGCTACCACGACACGATCCGCGACGCCCAGCGCGTAGGCCGCGAGACCATCCGCGCGGGCCTGGAGTGCCGCGAGGCGAACCGGCTGTGCCTCGACGTGATCCGCGACGCCGGGCTGGGCGAGTTCATCCGGCACCGCCAGGGGCACGGCATCGGTCTGGGGATGCACGAGGCGCCGTGGCTGGAGGACGGCGACGCCACGCTCCTGGAGGCGGGCATGGTCGTCTCCAACGAGCCGGGCATCTACGTGCCGGGTCACGCCGGGTACCGCATCAGCGACAGCATGCTCGTGACCGCCGACGGCGCCGAACCCCTGACCACCTATCCGCGCAGCCTCGACGAGTGCACCATCGCGCTCTGAACGCCTGTTGAAGAAAGAGGACGACATGACATCCACCCCCGACGTCTCCCCGGAGTTCGCCGCCGCCACGAGCGACCACCAGTGGGTCGAGATCAACGGCAACCACCTGGCCGTCGAGGTGCTCGGTCCCGAGGACGCGCCCGTCATCATCACCCATCACGGCGCCCCGGGGCTGGGGTCGCGTGCCGAGCCGCGCGCGAGCTTCGGCCGGCTCGCCGACGAGTACCGGGTGGTCGTGTTCGACGCCAGGGGCAGCGGCCAGAGCGAGGGGAACGGCACCTACAGCCACGAGCAGTGGGCGGCCGACATCGACGGTCTGCGCGAGTGGATCGGCGCGGAGAAGATCGTCATGGCCGGCGGCTCCTACGGCGGCTTCATGACCATGGAGTACGCGCTGCGCTACCCCGACCGCGTGGCCGCGCTCGTGCTGCGCGACACCTCCCCGGACAACTCCAACGCGCACCTGGCGCGCGAGAACGCCCTCGCCTCCGACCGGGTCGACATCGACATGGAGAAGTTCGACCGCATCGACCTCGGGCAGGTGCGCGACGACGAGGACCTCAAGGACTGCTGGCGGGAGATCCTGCCCCTGTACGACTTCGTCTACGACCCCGAGGCGGTCGAGCGGAAGGTGCAGGCGACGCCCTACCGCTACCGGGCGCACAACTACGCCTTCTCCGTGAACCTGCCGGACTACGACCTGAAGCCGCGGCTGCCCGAGATCGCGGTCCCGACACTCATCACCGTGGGCCGGACCGACTGGATCACGCCAGTATCGTGTAGCCAGACGATCGCCGATCTCATCCCGGACTCCGAGATGGTGGTGTTCGAGAAGTCGGGGCACTCCCCGCAGATCGAGGAGGCAGAGGCGTGGACGGAAGCGGTGCGCACGTTCCTGCACCGGGTGTACCCGCCGACCCGATGACGAGCGTTCCACTGACGAGAGAAGTGAGCGATCTCGACCGGAGGATCGTCGTCGCACTTCAGCAGGACGGACGCGCGAGCTGGACGTCGATCGCCGAGTTCGCCGGCGCGTCCGTCTCGACGGTCACCCGGCGCGGGCAGCAGCTGCTCGCCGAGGGTGTGGTGAGCGTGGGCATCGTGCCGACCCTGGGCAGCGAGGGGCACGTGGAGACGTTCTTCGTGCGCATCAACTGCACCCCCGGGTCGCAGCTGAGCGTCGCGCAGGCGCTGATCGGCTCCCCGTACGTGCGGTTCGTGACCCTGGTGACCGGCAAGTTCGACGTGTTCGCGGAGGTCGTCATCCCGGGGGACTCGGCGACCTACGCGCACGTGCTCACGGATCTGCAGGCCATCCCCGGCGTGGAGCGCTGGCGCAGCGACCTCGTCGTGCACACGTACAAGGTGAGCTTCGACTGGGGACGTCAGCTGTACGACTCGCACGCCGAGGCCGCCAGCGACCCGAAGTCGTACATGCCGGCACCGAACACGTGCGACCCGACGCACTTCGACGACGCCGACCGGGCGATCGTCGCGGAACTGCGTTACAACGGACGGGCGTCGTTCCAGTCGATCGCGGATGCGCTCGACATGAACGAGAGCAGCGTGCGGCGCCGGTACGAGCGGATGCGCAGCGCCGGCTGCCTCACGACCGTGACGATGGTGCCCGCGTCGGCGCTGGGCATGAGCGCGGAGACGCTGCTGATGCTGCGGGTCGAGCCGTCGCGCATCGCCTCGGTGGCACAGACGCTCGCGCAGCACGTGTCCGTGCGGTTCCTGGCCGCGGCGCTGGAAGAGAACTCGCTGTACTGCGAGATCATCCTGCCGAGCACCGAGACCCTGCACGACTTCCTCACCGGGACGATCGCGCACCTCAAGGGCGTGCGCGGATGGAACGCCGCGATGGAGCTCGTGTTCATGAAGCGCGGGTTCATCGAGACTCCGTGGTGGCGGGCGCAGGTGGCCTCCGCGGGCGGGCTCGACACCTAGTCCTGCACTTCGCCGGTCAGGTGTCAAGGGCCTACCCTTCCGTGCCCGCAGGGCGCACCCTCCTTATAAGAGAGTCCTGGAGGGCCCCCAGATGTCCGACATCCCCGATCCCCGTTTCGTGCTCCACCGCATCACACCGTCCGAGTGGGTGATCAACGACCTGCGCTATCCCCAGAACGACCCGCGCCACGTCGTCGCCTGCGTCTACGAGCTCGCCGACACCGAGGTCGAGGTGACGTGGCTGCGCGACCTTCCGCTCGCGATCCGCTACGGCACCGCGTTCGAGGTCCTCGAAGAGGTCGAGCGGATGCAGGGGGCGAGCCGGGCCACGCGCCCGATCGCGATCCCGCACCGCCCCCCGCTGCTGGCGACGTGAGCGCCGCAGCGCGGAGAGAAGGGCACCACCTCGGTCGAGGCGGTGCCCTTCTCTCGTCCGGCGGTCAGGCGTCGTCGCCGTCGACGTCCGCCGTCGTGGCGGCGCGGTCGGCCTCGGCGCTGTCGATCTGTGCGTCGTCGGCATCCTCGTCGAGCACGCGTTCGCCGTCGACCTCGCGCGTGGGCACGTCTTCCGCGTCACCCTCGGCGAACGGGGGGACGGGCGGGATCGGGGGAGTCGGGTTGGACATGGGGCATCCTTTCGTCAGCGGATGCATCCTGTCTACGACGGCGCGACGGGCATCGGGAGACGGTTGACGCTCGCGCGCTGCGGCGCTAGCCCCATGCGACCGTGCCGGAAACGAAGAAATCCCGCGATCTCTCGCGGGATTCTCTGGTGGACCTGAGGGGACTCGAACCCCTGACCCCCTGCATGCCATGCAGGTGCGCTACCAGCTGCGCCACAGGCCCAGAAGCCGCTCCTCATCTGCCGGAGCAACTCGAACAGCGTACTACACGAAGCGACACCGGCACCAATCGGGGCGGGCAGCCCGGGCGCGTCGCCGGGGTGGAACAACCGCGGCTCTCCGGGCGTTCCTGACAGCGTGAGCATTCTCGACAGCCTGGTGATCGGTGCAGGGCAGGCCGGCCTCTCGGCGTCGTACCACCTGACCCGGCTCGGGATCCCGCACGTGGTGCTCGACGCCGACGAGCGGCCGGGCGGCGCCTGGCAGCACCGCTGGGACGCGCTGACCATGAGCGACGTGCACGGCGTCGCCGAGCTGCCGGGCGACACCCCGCCCGCGCGCGACCGACGTCGAGCCAACCAGGCGGTGCCGGATTACTTCGCGGCCTACGAGCGCGCGCACGACCTCCCCGTTCTGCGCCCCGTGCACGTGCGCCGCGTGGACGACCACGACGGGCTGCTCGTGGTGCAGGCACCGGAGGGGGAGTGGACGACCCGTACGCTCGTGAACGCGACCGGCACCTGGACCCACCCGTTCGTGCCGCACGTGCCCGGCATGGAGACCTTCCTCGGCGAGCAGCTGCACACGGTCGACTACCCGGGGCCGGAGCACTTCCGAGGCCGCCGGGTGCTCGTCGTGGGCGCGGGCGCGTCCGCGGTGCAGTTCCTCGGCGCCCTCGCCCCGATCACCGAAACGCTGTGGGTCACGCGGCGACCGCCCGTCTGGCGCAGCGACGACTTCACCCCCGAGGCGGGGGCCGCGGCGGTCGCGCTCGTCGAGCAGCGCGTCGCGGCCGGGCTCCCACCGCGGAGCGTCGTCAGTGTGACCGGGCTGATGCTGCGTCCGCAGGAGCGCGAGGCCGAGCGGCTCGGCGCCTATGCGGACCCTCGGCCGCTGTTCGCACGCATCGAGCCCGACGGGGTGCGCTGGGCCGACGGGTCGTTCGAACGGGTCGACGTGATCCTCTGGGCCACCGGATTCCGGCCGGCGATCGGGCACCTGGCGCCGCTGCACCTCCGCAGCGCCGCGGGCGGCATCCAGCTCGACCGCCACGGCCGCGGTACGACCGCGGTCGCCGATCCGCGCGTGCAGCTCGTGGGGTACGGGCCCTCGGCCAGCACGATCGGCGCGAACCGTGCGGGGCGCTCGGCCGCGAAGGGCGTGCAGCGGGCGCTGGCCGCCGCCGCCGTTCCCGTCTCGACCGGCTGAGGGCGCGTCAGCCGGAGTGCGGCCGGGCTTCTCGATACGCTGAAGACCATGCTGCGCATCATCCTCACGGTCGTCTGGCTCCTGCTCACGGCCTGGCTGGCGATCTGGGTGGGCGAGGGACTGTTCGGCGTCGATCAGCGCCACTCGATCCTCCCGTTCGCGGGCGAGGACACCCTGGGCGGCCCGATCCTGATCGGCGTCGCCTGGGGGCTGCTCCTCACGTTCGGCGGCACGATGACGGGGTTCGGCCGCCGCACGAAGCTCCGCGGCGAGACCCGGATCGGCGTCGGCACGATCGTCGAGCTCTCCCGCACGGGCGTCACGATCAACGACGTGCCGCAGTACGACCTGTTCCTGCGCGTGAGCCCCGCTGAGGGCGACGACTTCATCGGACAGCTGCGGATGCTCATCGACCCCTCCGACTCCGCGGGACTCCAGGTCGGGCAGCCCGTGCCGGTGCGGTACAGCACGACCGACCACGACACGGTGCAGCTCGCCGACCTCAGCGACCCGACCGTGCGAGAGGCGATGCTGCAGTGGCGCATCGACCGCGGGCTCATCGACCCCGCCCAGGTGCGAGCCAGGACCACGGGCACCGCGGTGCCCGCGTCGGTGCTCGAGGTGCGCCCGACCGGACGCCGCAGGGAGGGGCAGAGCGAGCTCGCGCTCAAGGTGCTGGTGGCACCGGAGGGGGCGGCGACCTGGGAGGCCGACACCACGGTGTTCGTGTATCCCCAGGCGGTGTCGCGGCTGCAGGTGGGCGCGCCGATCTGGGCGTACTACCGGCGGGAGGATCCGCACACGGTGGCGGTCACGATCGAGAAGGAGGCGACGCGATGAACCCGCTCGACACCCTCATGTGGCTCGTCAACTTCCCCGCGTCGCACGGCTACGCCATGGTGTTCATCGCCGGCTTCTCGATCCTCGGGCTCTTCGCCGTGTCGGCCAGAGGAGCCACACCGGGTGGGTCGCTGCGGGCCATCCGCGAGCGGGAGGGGCTGCTGCCGCTCGACACCCGCCCGCGGGCCGGGATCGGCGGGACGATCGTGCGGATCGTGTTCCGGGTGCTCGCCTTCGTGATGCTCGGGTCGCTCGTGATCGGCATCCTGAGCCTGACCGGCGTGCCCGTCACGCGCGCGTACATCTACGACAACGGGCGACCAACGACCGCCACGATCGACGGGGACTGGGTCACGTTCACCACCGCGGAGGGCGTGGAGTACACGCTGGAGAGCAACTTCTTCACCCCGGCGGTCTACCCCGACCGCGACGCGTACCTGCCGAGCGGCGCCCCGGTCGTGGTGCGCTACCTGCCCGACCACCCGCAGGCGTTCGTGATCGACAGCGCGCAGACCCCGCGCTGACGTCGGACCCGGCGCGTAGGGTGGAAGCATGTCGCGCGTCCTCGTCTTCGGCGGCCATGGCCGCATCGCCCTCCTGCTCGCCCCGCTGCTCGTCGCCCGCGGCGACGAGGTCACCAGCGTGATCCGCAATCCCGACCACGTCGCCGACGTGGAGGCCACGGGGGCCACCGCCCTGGTGGCCGATATCGAACAGCTCGACGTCGACGCCCTCGCCGAGATCATCCGCGGGCACGACGCCGTGGTGTGGTCGGCCGGCGCGGGCGGCGGTGACCCGAAGCGCACCTACGCTGTCGATCGCGACGCGGCGGAGCGGTCGATGGACGCCGCCGAGCGTGCCGGCGTCGAGCGCTACGTCCTGGTGTCCTGGATCGGCTCCACCGCGGAGCACGGGATCCCGCAGGACGACCCGTTCTTCGCGTACGCCGACGCGAAGTGGGCCGCCGACGAGCACCTCCGCGGCTCGAACCTCGCCGGGACGATCCTCGGACCGGGCGGTCTCACGTTCGACGAGCCGACCGGACGCATCCAGATCGACCCCGAAGGCCGGGGAGAGGTCTCGCGCGCCGACGTCGCGGCCGTCATCGTCGAGGCACTGCAGAATCCGGCGACCGTCGGCCGCACGATCCGCTTCGGCAACGGCGACGCGGACTCCTCGCTCCCGATCGCCGAGGCCCTCGCGGGCTGACCGTGGCGGAGGCCCCGACGTGCCCCTGAGGCCCGCGCGACGGCGCACGGTCGATGTGCTCGCCGCGCTGGCGCTCGCCCTCTGTGCGCTGCCC
>NZ_SSDO01000454.1:0-5830 GCF_004794395.1 Microbacterium sp. K41
GAACGCACGGCGCGACGTCGGCACCGGCACGACGAGGGCTCCGTGGCTCACCGCGGGCCCGAGCACGGCAGCCAGCGCGGACCCCAGCGGGCGCGCGAGGAGGGTCTCGCCCTCGTCTTTGAGGCGGCGCAGGCATCGCGCCGCCACGCCCTGATAGGTCAGCGCCACGTGGACGTTCCGACCCTCGGGCGTGCGCACCGCCCGCGGGTCGGGGATCAGCTCGGCTCGACAGACGTCGCACAGCAGCGTGCCGGGCAGGCCGCACCCGCCGCAGACCGCCGACAGCAGCAGCGCGGCCGCCTCGAGCACGACGGAACGGAGGGCGGAGGGCACGGGCATGCCTTCATGGTGTCTCCGGTGCCCGCGCCGCGGCGGTCGTCGCGAGCACGACCCGCGGGCCGCACCGCGAGATCCGTCACCGTGGAGGAGAGGTCACTCCCCCGCCCGGGTCGCCAGGACCGTGATGCCCTCCGTGACCTCGCGCCACGCCGATCCCGCGTGCGCGTACAGCTGACCGGCGGCACCGAGGATCCGCACACCCGCGGGCGTGCGCGCGCCGGAGATCGAGATCGCATCGACCGGCGCCGTCTCGGACGACCCCGGCCCGCCCACGGTCTGCAGCACGAGCCGCGGACTGCTGGGAGAGGCCAGCACGGCGAGCCGGTCGGGCCCGAGCCACACGAGCCCGGTGGACGGCTCCGGGAGCTGGAACAGCTGCACGAGGTCGCCGAGCTCGGTCGGCACGCCCGCCGAGTCGCGCACGATCGCCGCCACCACGACCCACCGCTGCCCGCCGACCACGATCACCGCGGCGACCCGGGCACCGTCCGCCGACACTCGCAGGTCGGAGATGGAGGAGGCGCTCGGCCACGCGTTCGCCACGGCGTGCGGGGCCGCATCACTCCCCGAGGCCTGCACCGCCTGGGGATCACCCTCCGGGACGGACCACGCGTAGCCGAAGGGGTCGAGAGACGGCTCGACCAGACCGGCGCGCGCGTCCAACTCATCGCGTCCGGACTTCGCCACCCGGTACACGTGACCGTCGTCGAGCTGCACGACCGCGTAGGAGTCGTCGATGCCGACGTCGATCGCCAGGATCGGCTGCGGGATCGCGACGATCTGCTCGCTGATGTCCGGGATCGGGGAGATCTCGTCGCCGACGATCCGCCCGAACTCGCCGTTCCGCAGGACCAGCGTCCCGACGTCCGCCGGGGTGCCTGCGAGCTCGACCACCCCCGCGTCGAGGGACCTGCCGTCGACGCTGAAGCGCACCTGCGTGACGTTGACCCCGGCGGCCTTCAGCGTGGACTGCAACTGCGTGCGCATGCGGGCGAGCGTGGTCTGGTCCAGTCCGGACGCCGGACGCGTCAGAGCGACCTGAGCCACCTGTCCCGTGATCGGCACCGCGTCCTGCGCCAACTGCACGTCGCCGGGGAACGCGGTCTGCACGGCCGGGTCCAGCCACTCCGACGGCGTTCCGCTCACGAGCGCCTGCGTGACGGTCGTCGCCGGGCTCTGGCGTCGGGGGAACCACCGCATGTCCGGCACGAGGCGCGACCACGAGGAGTCGAACCACTGCAGCGGGTACCCCTCGAACACCTTCGGGAACCGCGCCTCGTCGATCACGATGCCGTCGGGCGCCTGGGTGATGCGCCACTCGCCGTCGTCCATGCGCTCCAGCGCGAAGGGGACGCTGGAGTCGCCGGGCGCGCCGCTGTAGGCACCCGCCCCGTCGACGCTCGCCACCAGGTCGAGCTGCACCTGCACCTCGGCGGTGTCCGCCTGTTCCACCTCGTCCTCCGGCACCGTGGACGACAGCGTCCGTGCCTCGGGCCCGACGTCGATCGACACGCCCGCCGACGGTGCCCAGCTGCGCTGCAGCGCCGGGGCGAGGAACTCGCGCGCCGTGTCCCAGTTGTCCGACGTCGTGATCCCGGCCTCCAGGAAGCCCTCGACGATCTCCTCCGGACCGGCTCCGGCGATGGGACCGGAGGCGACGGGGAGGACGTCCACATCCTGCGGCGACTCGCCGAGCTTTAGACCCACCGCCACATCGCCGCTCGTGGGCAGACCGGCGCAGGCGGGGAGGAGCAGCGCCACGATGCCCAGGGCGGCGGCGAGCGCGAGACGTCGCGACCTGCGTGCACTCACGGTTCCTCCCTCCCCTCGAGCAGCTCCGAGTACATCTCCGCGATCGAGATCGGCTGCGTCGCATCGCCCAGTTCCGCCAACGGTTCCTGGGGCTCCACCGGGACCGGGCTCGGCCCGTCGAGAACACCGTCGTGGCGAGGGATGGTCAGCACGAAGTTCGACCCGACGCCCAACTCGGACCACACCGCGAGCGTACCGCCGTGCAGGGTGGCGTCGCCCAAAGCGATCGACAGTCCGAGCCCCGTGCCACCGATCGTGCGCTGCCGGGAGGGATCGGCGCGCCAAAACCGGTCGAACACGCGCTCGGCGTCGGCCGGGTCCATGCCGAGGCCGAAATCGCGCACACCCGCCGCCACCGCGTGCTGATTGCTGTCGACGGTGACCACGATCGGCCGGCCCTCGCCGTGCTCGATCGCGTTGCCGACCAGGTTGCGCAGCACTCGACGCACCCGGCGCGGATCCATGTCCACCGGCGAGTAGCCGCCCGGTGCGACGAGCCGCAGCTCCGAGCCGCGGCCGTCGGCGAGCGGCCGCATCTGCTCGATGACATCTTCTGCGAGGTGCGCGAGGCTCGTCGCCTCGAGCTCCAGCTGCACGGATCCCGCGTCGTACCGGCTGATCTCCAGCAGGTCGGACAGCAGGGTCTCGAAGCGCTGCACCTGCGCGTGCAGCAGTTCGGTCGCCCTGGCGGTGGTCGCGTCGAACTCGTCACGGTGGTCGTTGAGCATGTCGGCGGCGAGACGGATCGTCGTCAGCGGCGTGCGGAGCTCGTGGGAGACGTCCGACACGAAGCGCTGCTGCACCATCGACAGCTCCCCGAGCTCCTTGATCTGCGCCTCGATGCTGTCGGCCATGGCGTTGAACGACCGGCCGAGGGTCACGAGCTCATCCTCGCCGTGCACCTCCAGCCGCACGCCGAGGTCGCCCGCGGCGAGGCGCGCGCTGGTCTCCGCGGCCTGCACGATCGGCGTCGACACCGTCCGCAGCACGATCCACGAGATCGCCGCGACGATCGCCACCAGGCCGATCCCGGCGATCCACAGCGTGCGCTGCACGAACACCAGCGTCTGATCGGCATCGGCCAGGTCGTACGCGAAGTAGATCGCGAACGGGCCGGCCTCCGGCACCTGGAGCTGCTGCCCCACGATGATGCCGGGAACCTCTCCCCCGTCCTCGACCGGCAGCGCGACCGACTGCCACGCCTGGACGTAGTCGAGCTCCTCCACCCTCGTCTTCAGCTCGGGGCTGAGGAGGTTGGCGGTGAGGCCGGCCGTGAAGCCGTTCAGTCGCACCCCTCCCGGCTCGTCCTCGATCTTGAACCCGGCCAGCTGATCGGCGCTGGACGTGCGCGCCAGCGTGTCGGGGATACTGTTCCACAGGTCGGTGAGCGCCGCGGGGTCGTCGCCCACCTCGGCCACGTCGAGGATGCTCTGCGCCTGGTCGACCGCGCGGCGCGCGTCCTCCAGGGCGACGTTCTTGCGGGAGACGAACAGGTCGTTCTGGATCACGAGCGCCATGGTGACGCACGTGATGAAGATCGCCAGCGAGGTCGCGACCAGGGTGATCGCCAGGGTGCGGAACCGCAGCGACCGCCGCCACAGCGCCGAGATCACGGCCGGCCAGCCACGCCAGTCGCGCAGCACAGCGACGGCCGTGGTCGCTGTCGTCGCGGCCATCGTGCGCCTAGGCGACGCTGCCGGCGCGGTAGCCCACACCGCGCACGGTCATCACGATCTTCGGGTTGTCCGGGTCGAGCTCGACCTTCGCGCGCAGCCGCTGCACGTGCACGTTCACCAGTCTGGTGTCGGCCTTGTAGTGGTAGCCCCACACCTGCTCGAGCAGCATCTCGCGCGAGAACACCTGCTGCGGCTTGGAGGCGAGGGCCACGAGCAGCTGGAACTCCAGCGGCGTCAGGGCGATGGGCGTGGTGCCCCGGCGGACCTCGTGCGCGTCGACGTCGACCGTGAGGTCTCCGATGCGCAGCTGTTCGCTGGTGGTCTGCGGGGTCGGGCGCAGCCGGGTGCGGATGCGGGCGACCAGTTCCTTCGGGTTGAACGGCTTGACCATGTAGTCGTCGGCGCCCACTTCGAGGCCACGCACCACGTCCGCGGTGTCGCTGCGCGCCGTGAGCATGATGATCGGCACCCCGGACTCCGCCCGGATCCGCGTGCAGATCTCGATGCCGTCCATGCCGGGGAGCATGAGGTCCAGCAGCACCAGGTCGGGACGCTGTGCGCGCCACTCGTCGACCGCGCGCGCGCCGTCCGCGCAGAAGACCGGCTCGAAGCCCTCCGTGCGCAGCACGATGCCGATCATCTCGGCGAGCGCCGTGTCGTCGTCGACCACGAGGATGCGTGAGGTCATAACTGTTACCTTATGGCACCGAGTACCGCCCTCCGCAGGTCTGCGCCTCACCGTGAGGATATGACACGATGGGAGCGCACGACGGAGGGAGGCCCGTGAGCGGCCAGACGTGGACCCCAGCCCCCAAGAAGGGGATCATCCCCCTTCATCCGCTGACGTTCGGCATGCTGCTCGGCAAGGCCTTCGCGGCGCTCCGCCACAACCCGAAGGTGCTGTTCGGGTTCGCCGTCGTGATCCAGTTCGTCGTCGTCATCGCGACCGCCGGTGTCATGGGTGTCGTGCTTTTCACCACCTTCACCCGCCTCGAGACGGTGTCTCCCTCGTCGCCCGACTTCGAGGCCGTGCTCGCCGGCACGATCGCCATCAACGTGATCGCCGGGCTGATCGTCGGGCTCGCGTCGATCGCCTTCACCGCGATGATGCAGGGCGTGGTGGCCGCCGACATCGGGTACGCCGCCGTCGGGCGGAAGGCCTCGCTGCGTATGCTCTGGCGCCGCATGCTCCCCGCGTTCTGGCGGCTCGCCGGCTTCGCATCGCTCTCGGTGCTCGCGATGTTCGGCGGCATCGCGATC
The DNA here is from genome assembly GCF_004794395.1 of Microbacterium sp. K41. Lineage (NCBI taxonomy): Bacteria > Bacillati > Actinomycetota > Actinomycetes > Micrococcales > Microbacteriaceae > Microbacterium > Microbacterium sp. K41. Next base: position 5,088 of record NZ_SSDO01000454.1, read on the forward strand.
GTCGTCGCCATCATCGGCGCACTCACCGCCGGCGGTCTGGGCGGCACGCCGGAGCTGATCGGCATCGTGATCATCGTGGTGGTCCTGCTGGCGATCGCCGCGATCCCCCTGACCATCTGGCTGACCACCAAGCTGCTCCTCGTCCCGTCGATCCTGGTGCTGGAGCGCGCGCGCTTCCGCGACGCGTTCGTGCGGTCGTGGCGTCTGACGCGCGGCCGGTTCTGGGTCGCGTTCGGAGTGACGTTCCTGATCAGCCTCATCATGGGGCTGGCGATGCAGGTGGTGAGCATCCCCACGGCGCTGGTGTCGTCGTTCCTCGGAACCGTGATCGCGCCGACCGGCGCCAGCGAGCCGAGTGCGGTGATCGGCTACGTCTTCGCCCTCCTCGCCCCGCAGGTGCTCCTGCTGATCCTGCAGGCGATCACGATCGTGGTGCAGAGCACGGGCGGTGTGCTGGTCTACCTCGACTGCCGCATGCGCTACGAGGGCCTGGATCAGACGCTCCTCTCCTATGTGGAGCGCCTCGACCTCGGTGCGAGTGAGGACCAGCTCGGCGACCCGTTCGTGGTGGACACCGCCCGCGCCGTCACCTCCGCCCCGCCGCCGCGTCAGGTTCCGGAGCACGTGATGATGACACAGGGGTACGGGTACCCCCAGGCCGCGCCGCAGCCGTATCCCTACGGTCCGCCGCCGGCCGGGACGGCCCCGGGGTTCGGCGGCGCGCCCTCCCCCGCATACCCGCC
>NZ_SSDO01000455.1:0-9756 GCF_004794395.1 Microbacterium sp. K41
AGTCCGGCTCCGGCGGTGAGGGTGTCGTCCGCGTGCGCGGCCGGGGAGTCGTCCGGCCCGTAGCCGCCCGCGATCCCGCCCTGCGCGAGCGGTGTGCAGCCCTCGCCGACCTCGCCCTTCGTCACGAGCGTCACGGTGTGGCCCGCCTCGTGCGCGTGCAGGGCCGCGGTCATGCCCGCGATGCCCGCTCCGACGACGACGACGTTCATCGCGTGCCGGCTGCCGGGGGCTTGGCGGCGAGCATGCGCTCGAGGGCGACCCTGGCCGGTTCCGCGACGTCCTGGGCCACCGTGATCCGGTTGGGCGTGCGTCCCGCGACCAGCTCCTCCAGCGTCCAGGCGAGGTAGCCGGGGTGGATGCGGTACATGGTCGAGCAGGGGCACACCACGGGGTCGAGGCAGAAGATCCGGTGCTGCGGGTACTGCGCGGCGAGGCGGCGCACGAGGTTGATCTCGGTGCCGATCGCGAACGTCGTCGGCGTGGTGGCCTCGTCGATCGCGCGGCGGATGTACTCGGTCGATCCGGCCTCGTCGGCGGCGTCCACCACCTCCATCGGACACTCTGGGTGGACGATCACGCGCACGCCGGGGTGCTCGGCGCGGGCCTGGTCGATCTGCGCGACCGTGAAGCGGCGGTGCACGGAGCAGAAGCCGTGCCACAGGATGACGCGCGCGTCGCTGAGCTCGTCGGGCGTGGAGCCGCCCAGCGCTCGCCGCGGGTTCCACAGCGGCATGCGCTCCAGCGGCACGCCCATGGCCTTGGCGGTGTTGCGGCCGAGGTGCTGGTCGGGGAAGAACAGCACGCGCTGTCCGCGCGCGAACGCCCATTCGAGCACGGTGTGCGCGTTGGAGGAGGTGCAGACGATGCCGCCGTGTCGCCCGACGAAGCCCTTGATCGCGGCGGACGAGTTCATGTAGGTGACGGGGATCACGGGCACGCGGCCCTCCGCGTCCGGCGTGTCGAGGTCGCCCAGCACGTCGGCGAGCTGCTCCCAGCACTCCTCGACCTGGTCGATGTCGGCCATGTCCGCCATCGAGCATCCGGCGGCGAGGTTCGGCAGGATGACGGACTGCTCGGGGCGCGACAGGAGGTCGGCGGTCTCGGCCATGAAGTGCACACCGCAGAACACGATCGCCTCCGCGTCGGTCCGGCCCTTGGCGGCCGTGGCGAGCTGGAAGGAGTCGCCCACGTAGTCGGCGTGCGTGACGACCTCTTCGCGCTGGTAGAAGTGCCCGAGGATCACCACGCGGTCGCCCAGGGTCGCCTTGGCGGCACGGATGCGGTCGTGGAGCTCGGCCTCCGGTGCCTCGCGGTATTCGGCGGGCAGTTCGCCCTGGCGGGGAGCGCCGGTGGGGATCACATCGCCCATGGACGACCCCGGGCCGTAGCCCGGGCGGATGTCGAAGTCCCAGGGGCCGGCCGCGAGGTCGGTGGTGCAGGTGGTCTCGGTCGACGCGCCGGTGACGATCGCCTGGATCGCGTGGTCGACCGAGGCGTCCACGGGCAGGACGGCGGGAGTCGGGACGGCGGTGATGCTCATCGGGTGCTCGTTTCTTCGGGGCCGAGGGGGCCGCGGTCGGCCAGCTCGACATCGGTGTTGTCGCGGTACAGACGGGCGGGACGGTGGCTTCCGGTGCGGAACCGGTCGGTGGGCAGGAGGTTGCCGGTGGCCTCCACCTGACGGCGGAAGTTCGCGGGGTCGAGCTGGCGGCCGAGGATCGACTCGTACGCCTCGCGGAGCTCGGCGAGCGTGAACTCCTCGGGCAGGAAGCCCTGTGCGACGCGGCTGTAGCCGACCTTGTTGCGCAGGCGCCACAGGGCGTACTCGATGATCTTGGCGTGGTCGAACGCCAGTGCGGGGAGCTCGTCGACCTCGAACCACTGCACGTTCTCCGGCGCGCGTCCGCTGGCGCGGTGGGCGGCGATCTGGGCTTCGACGTCGTCCTGTCGCAGCAGAGCCCAGTACACGATCGAGACGACGCGCGTGGGGGAGCGGTCGACGGCGCCGAACGCGTAGAGCTGCTCGAGGTAGCTGGGCGCGAGGCCCGTGGTCTCCGCGAGCGTGCGGGCGGCGGCGTCGACCGGGGATTCCTCGGCGGTGAGCCAGCCGCCGGGGAGCGCCCACTGCTGCGCGAACGGCGCGCGCGTGCGGAGCACGAGGGGGAGGGCGAGCACGGCGCGGCCGTCGTCGGTGCGCCGCAGCGTCAGGATCACGGTCGAGACGGCGACGCGGATGGGCTGGCTTAGAGTCATAGGCACCTTAACCTCCGTGAACGATCTTAGTGTCATAGCGACCCTTAGGGCGACTCCATGACGCCGAGGGTCCAGCGAGTCCGAAACGTTATCTGCGGGAGGGAATAGGACTTGTCCGGCCTGATGGGGTTTGTTAGGTTACTGTCCTAACAAACCCCTTCGAGGTGACGTCCGTCTCCTCCTCGGGTTTCCCGTGAACCCCGACCGGGGTTCGGCTCCATCCGGAGAATCCCTCCTGCAGTGCAGCACCGAGAGGAAATGAAGAATGATCCGTAAGGGAAAGCGCGGTATCGCGCTCACGGCGGTCGCGGGGGCCTCGGTCCTCGCGCTGGGACTCACCGCCTGCGGTGGCGGGGGAGGCGAAGGCGGCAACGCCGACGGCGACCGCGCCCTCCGCGTCTGGGCCGGCAGCCAGACGCCGATCACCGCGAACTACAACCCGTTCGCCCCGACCGTGCTCCACGGCGCGCTCGGCCCGATCTACGAGCCGCTCTTCTTCTACAACAAGACGAAGGACTCCGAGCCCGTCGGCCTGATCGGTGACTCGTTCGAGTACAACGAGGACGGCACGCAGATCACGGTCAAGATCAAGCCCGACCTCAAGTGGAGCGACGGTGAGCCGCTCACTGCCGATGACGTGGTCTTCTCGTTCATGTACGAGGCGAACAACCCCGAGGGCAACGGCCTCACCTCTGCCGAGGCCACCGACGACACGACCGTGGTGCTCACCTACTCGATCCCGCAGTACACCACCGAGTTCCAGCGCATGGGCTCGACCTACGTGCTCCCCGCTCACATCTGGTCGGAGATCGACGACTTCGCGAACTTCACGAACGAGGACCCCGTGGGCTCCGGTGCCTACGTCGTCGACAAGACGACAAGCGAGTCGTACACGCTGGTCGCCAACGAGAACTTCCGCGACGCCGACGAGCTCGGGGTGAAGAAGGTCCAGTACATCGCTGTCGACAACAACCAGACCGCGCAGGACCTGCTGGCCGCCGGCGAGCTCGACTGGGCCGGCATGTTCATCCCCAACCCGGACGACGTGACCGGCAACGGCAAGATCGAGTGGATCAACACGCCGCAGGACCCGACGGTGCTGTACACGTGCTCGAACGCCGAGCTCGGCTGCACCGGTCCCCAGACCGACGTCGCCGTGCGCCAGGCGCTCAACGTCGCGATCGACCGCGCCACCATCAAGGACAAGGCGTTCGTCGGGCTCACCGGCGACATCTCGCCCGCGTACACGCTGCTGCCGCGCGACGAGAAGTGGCTCGCCGACCCGGCGAACGAGGTCAGCCCGCAGGAGGCCGACGCCGCCGAGGCCGGCTCGATCCTGGAGGCCGCCGGCTACACGAAGGGATCCTCGGGCATCTACGAGAAGGGCGGCGTGCCGATCGAGCTCAACCTGATCTCGGTCGACGGCTGGACCGATTATAACGATGCCGCGAAGCTCATCGCGGAGCAGGCGGAGAAGGCAGGCATCAAGATCACGCCCTCCACCGTGCAATGGCAGGAATTCTCCGACGCGCGTCAGGGCGGCGGATTCCAGCTCATCGTCGGCGGTGTCATCGGCACTTCGGTCGCTGATCCGTTCCAGATCTACCGTGACTGGTTCGGTGGTACCGCGGTCGGCTCCACGGGACCGGTCGGCGCGGAGATCCCGCCCACCCGCTGGAACTTCAGCCGCTACGACAACCCCGTCGTCGACCAGGCCGTGCAGACGGCGATCGCAACGAACGACGAGGCCGAGCGGAAGGCGCTCTACGCCACCATCCAGACGGAGATCGTCCGCGACCTTCCGTACATCCCGCTGGTCGTCAACGCCACCCAGACCTTCTACAACACGAAGGACTTCACGGGCTGGCCGACGGAGGAGGATCTCTACGCCTTCCCGCCGTCCTGGGGTGCGATTGCGGCCGGCTACGTGCTGACGCAGCTGAAGCCGGCGAAGTAGGCGAGAGGAGTCAGGGGAAGCGGGAAGTCAGGAGCACTGTGACATGAAGTTCTATGCACGAAGAATCGGGTTCTACGCATTCACGCTGTGGGCCGCGATCTCCCTCAACTTCCTGCTTCCCCGGCTCATGCCGGGGAATCCGGCCGACATCATGATCGCCAAGATGCAGCGGGCGGGCGGCGAGGTCTCCGAGACCACGATCCGCAACATCCGCCTGCTGCTCGGCGGCGACGACTCCTCACTCTGGGAGCAGTACCTCGACTATTGGGGTCGCATCTTCACTGGCGATCTCGGCACCTCGGTCACCGACTTCCCGAAGCCGGTCGTCGAGCTCATCGCCGAGGCGCTGCCGTGGACGCTCATCCTGGTGGGCCTGTCGACCCTGATCTCCTTCGTGCTCGGCATCATCCTCGGTGCGTGGGCGGGGTGGAAGCGCGGCACCTGGGTCGACCACGTCATCCCCGCCACCACGGTCCTCCAGTCGATCCCGTACTTCTGGCTGGCTCTGATCCTGGTCGCGGTGTTCGCCGTCGGGCTCGGCTGGTTCCCCATCTTCGGAGGCTACGACGTCTTCGACTTCCCTTACGGCCCCGAGCCGACGTGGGCCTTCTTCACGGACGCCCTGTCGCACGCGGTGCTCCCCGCCCTCACGATCGTGATCAGCTCGGTCGGCGGGTGGATGTTCGGGATGCGCAACATGATGGTGTCCACCCTCGCCGAGGACTACGTCCTGACCGCGGAGGCGAAGGGGCTGCGTCCACGGAGGATCCTCACCGCCTATGCCGCCCGGAACGCCGCGATCCCGTCGATCGCCGGGTTCTCGATCACGCTCGGCTTCGTCGTCGCCGGTGCCATCGTGATGGAGCAGGTCTTCACCTATCCGGGCATCGGCAAGCTCATGTTCCAGGCGGTCACCGCCAACGACTACGCGCTCATGCAGGGCCTGTTCCTGGTGATCACCGTGACCGTGCTCGCCGCCAACTTCCTCATGGACCTCGTCTATGGATTCATCGACCCGAGGGCTCGCCAGAATGTCTGACACGAAGAACCCGCTCCTCGTCGAGGAGACGCCCGCCGTCGCCCCCGAGGGCACGCTCGCCGTGGCCACCCAGCGGCAGGATCGCCCACGGCGCCGCATCCTTCCCCGCACATCGCCCAAGTTCACCGTCGGCGCCGTCCTGGTGCTCGCGATCGTGCTGTTCGCGATCATCGCGCCGATCTTCTCGCAGAACCCCCGCAGCACCGACAACCCGGCGCTCCAGCCGCCCTCGCCGGAGCACTGGCTCGGCACGACCAAGCTGGGCAACGACATGTTCGCGCAGCTGGCGATCGGAGCGCAGGGGTCGCTGCTGGTGGGCGTCACTGCGGGCGGCATCGCGATCGTGCTCTCCCTCTTCTTCGGTGTGCTGGCCGGGTACCTCGGCGGCTGGCGCGAGGATGTGCTGGCGCTGCTCACCAATGTGATGATCGTGATCCCGGGCCTTCCCCTCGTGATGGTGATCGCCTCGTTCGTCCCGCAGCGCAGCTGGCAGATGGTCGCCTTCGTGCTCGGCATCACGGCCTGGGCAGGTGCCGCCTACGTCCTCCGGCTGCAGACGCGATCCCTGCGGACGAGAGACTACGTGTACGCCTCGAAGGTGGCGGGGGAGCGCTCGTTCCGCGTGATCCTCGTCGAGATCATGCCGAACCTGCTGCCGCTGCTGACAGCTCAGTTCCTGTTCGCGATCATCTTCGCGATCCTCGGCGAGGCGGGGCTCTCCTACCTCGGTCTCGGCCCGAACTCGTCGATCACCTGGGGGTCGATCCTGAACGATGCGCAGTCGGGGCAGGCTCTCGGGCGTGGCGCGTGGTGGTGGTTCGTGCCCCCGGGCCTCATGATCGCGGTGCTCGGCGCCGGACTCGCCCTCATCAACTTCGCGATCGACGAGGTCATCAACCCGAAGCTGCGCAACGCGCCCGATGCGGCCCGCCGTGTGCGCAGGGCCGCCAAGACGAAGGGGATCTCCGCATGAGCGAAGCGGTGCTGTCGGCGAGGAATGTGTCGATCGAGTACGAGGTGGATCCGCCGGTCAGGGCGGTGCGGGATGTGTCGCTGACGCTGCATCGCGGGGAGATCCTCGGGCTCGCGGGAGAGTCGGGGTGCGGGAAGACGACGCTCGCGTACGGGATGAATCGGTTGCTCAAGGCGCCGGCGTTGATGACGGGTGGGGAGATCGTGTTCCATGACCGGGATGGGCACGACATCGACATCGTCGGCCTCGATGGGGAGGGGTTGCGGGCGTTCCGGTGGGACAAGATCTCGATGGTGTTCCAGGGGGCGATGAACTCGTTGAACCCGGTGATCAGCGTGAGGGCGCAGATCTTCGACATCTTCGACACGCACCGGCCCGGCATGAGCAAGAGGGCGAAGCGGGAGCGGGCGGAGGAGCTGCTGACCCTGGTGGGGGTGGATCCGAATCGGTTGACGAGTTTCCCGCATGAGCTGTCGGGCGGGATGCGGCAGCGGATGATGATCGCGATGGCGTTGGCGCTCGATCCGCAGGTGATGATCATGGACGAGCCGACCACGGCGTTGGATGTGGTGGTGCAGCGGGGCATCATCCGGGAGATCATGCGGTTGCGGGAGAGGCTCGGGTTCGCGGTGATCTTCATCACGCATGACCTGCCGATGCTGATCGAGATCAGCGACCGGATCGCGGTGATGCTGCAGGGGCGGATCGTGGAGCAGGGCACGGCGGAGGAGATCTACCGGACCCCGCAGCACGAGTACACGAAACGGCTGCTGTCGAGTTTCCCGTCGTTGACCGGGGAGCGGGGCGATTTCGTCCGCACGGGTATGAGCCAGGAGGGCATCCGATGAGCGGCAACGGCACGGGCACCGGCGTCAGCACGCGTGAGGGCACGCTCGAGGCGCGGAATCTGGTGAAGGACTTCACCCTGCGCTCCGGGTTCCGCACGAGCGTGTTGCATGCGGTGAAGGACGTGTCGTTCACGATCGCGGCCGGGAAGACGGTCGCGCTGGTGGGGGAGTCGGGGTCGGGGAAGTCGACGATCGCGCGGATGCTGATGAAGCTGGAGACGCCCACCTCCGGGTCCATCCTGTTGGACGGCAGGGAGACCGGCACCCGGGGTCGGGGGTTGGAGCGGTACCGGTCGGATGTGCAGATGGTGTTCCAGGACCCGTTCGCGTCGTTGAACCCCTTCCACACGATCGTGCATCACCTGGAGCGTCCGATCCGCCTGCACCACCCGAAGCTGTCCGGCGCGGCGGTACGGGCGCGGGCGATCGAGCTGCTCGAACGGGTCCGGCTGACCCCGGGGGAGAGCTTCGCCGAGCGCCGCCCGCACGAGCTGTCCGGCGGGCAGCGGCAGCGGGTCGCGATCGCGAGGGCGCTGGCCCCGGGGGCGCGGTTCATCGTCGCCGACGAGCCGGTGAGCATGTTGGACGTGTCGATCCGGCTCGGGGTCCTGAACCTGCTGGCCGAGCTGCAGCGGGAAGAGAACCTGGGCGTGCTGTACATCACCCACGACCTCGCCACAGCCCGCCACTTCTCCGATGAGATCATGGTGCTCTACAAGGGCGACGTCGTCGAACGCGGACCCGCCGACCAGGTCATCCTCCACCCGCAGCACGACTACACCCGCACCCTCCTCGGTGCCGCCCCCGAGCCGGAGAACCTCGGCCGTCTTCGCGATGAGGTGCGTGCGGAGCTCGCGGGACGGTGATCCGGGTCCGAGCCGTATGGGTGGGGCCCGTGCGTCGGGCTAGACTGAAGCCACAATCGAAGACAGGCCGAACGACCCACGCGGGAGAGCCCCGGCGCACGCAGCCGGGCACCGAAGGAGCAAGCCTCCCCGCCAATCTCTCAGGTACGCGTACCGCGGGGGTCCGGCCGCTCTGAAAAGCGATCCCGAGCTGTCGGGGATCCGCCGACGGTGAAAGCCCGCGTGCTCGTGCGGGCGAAGCTCTCAGGCCCATGACAGAGGGGGAGTTCCCTGGAACGGCGATGCCGCCGTTCCGCCCGACCCAGCCCGGGAGAACTCCATGTCCGACCCCCGCTTCACCCCGCTGCGCGAGCGCCACGAGGCCCTCGGCGCATCCTTCACCGACTTCGGCGGCTGGCAGATGCCGGTGCGCTACACATCCGACCTCGCCGAGCACCACGCCGTGCGCCAGGCGGCGGGCATCTTCGACATCTCGCACATGGCCGAGTTCACCGTGCGCGGAGGGGACGCGGGTGCCTTCCTCGACTACGCACTGGCCGGACGGCTGTCGGCTCTCGCGGTCGGCAAGGCGAAGTACTCGCTGCTGCTCACGCCCGAGGGCGGCATCGTCGACGACGTGATCGTGTACCGGCTCGCCGACGACGACTACCTGATCATCTCCAACGCCGGCAACCGTGACGCCGTCCGTGGTGCGCTCGCGGACCGGGTCGCGGACTCCGGGGTCGAGCAGGTCGAGGTCGCCGACGTGTCCGACGACTACGCCCTCATCGCGGTGCAGGGTCCGCGCGCCGAGGAGATCCTCGCCGCGACGGCCGGTATCGTCGAGGTGAGCGTGCCGTGGGCCGAGCAGCGCTACTACGCCTGGGCGTCCGCGACGTTCGCGGGGCAGCCGCTGCTCCTCGCCCGCACCGGCTACACGGGCGAGGACGGCTTCGAGCTTCTGGTGCCGGCGGCTCACGCGGCCGCGCTGTGGGATGCCGTGCTCACGGCCGGGACGCCCCTGGGCCTGGTACCGGCGGGCCTCGCGGCGCGCGACACGCTCCGGCTCGAGGCCGGGATGCCCCTGTACGGCCATGAGCTGAGCCTGGACACGTCGCCCGCGCAGGCGGGCCTCGGTCGCGTGGTGGTCGCCGCGAAGGAGCGCTTCGTCGGCAAGGACGCCCCCGCCCCGGCGGCCGACGCGCGCGTCCTGGTCGGACTGACCGCCGAGGGTCGCCGCGCGGGCCGCGCCGGCTACGCGGTGGTCGACGCCGACGGTGCCCCGCTGGGGGAGATCACCAGCGGCGCCCTGAGCCCGACGCTGGGTCATCCGATCGCGATGGCCTACGTCGACCCTTCTTCCGCGGAAGAGGGAACCGCAGTATTCCTTGATGTGCGGGGGACCCGTATCCCCGCGACCGTGACCGCCCTGCCTTTCTACCGGAGGAACTCATGACCGACCTCAGCGCACTCCGCTACACCGACGAGCACGAGTGGATCGCCGGTGACGGCGACACCGTGACCATCGGCATCACCGACTACGCCGCCGAGAAGCTGGGCGACGTGGTGTTCGTCGAGCTCCCCGCCGTCGGCACCGAGATCACCGCCGGCTCCGTGGTGGGCGAGATCGAGTCGACCAAGTCGGTCGGCGAGCTCTACGCCCCGGTGGCCGGCACGGTCGTCGAGATCAACGACGCCGTGGTCGACGACCCGTCGCTGGTGAACGCCGAGCCCTTCGAGGGCGGCTGGCTGCTCAAGGTCTCGGTCGCCTCCGGCGCCCTGGACGGACTGCTCGACCGCGACGCCTACGTCGCACTCTCGGAGGGCTGAGACACACGTGG